>JANNEX010000664.1:0-6382 GCA_031379155.1 Rubrivivax sp. | reverse complement strand
GTACTCGACGTGCGCGGTGTTGATGGTGATGCCGCGGGCCTTTTCTTCGGGCGCTGCGTCGATCTGGTCATAGGCCTTGGCCTCGCCGCCGAACTTGGCCGCCAGCACGCTGGTGATGGCCGCCGTCAGCGTGGTCTTGCCGTGGTCGACGTGACCAATCGTGCCCACGTTGACGTGGGGCTTGGTGCGCTCGAATTTACCTTTTGCCATTTTCAAAACTCCAGGCTGGCCAACGTCAGTGGCCACAGTGAAACGGATTCAGACGTGGTGCCCATGGCGCGGATCGAACGCGCGACCTCCCCCTTACCAAGGGGGTGCTCTACCACTGAGCCACATGGGCATCGGTACGGGTCTGCCGGCTGGCAAGGCCTGCGAACCAGCAGACCCGTAACGACGGAACAATCAAAGAGCGGCGAAAACAACAAACCTTCTTGGAGCGGGAGACGGGAATCGAACCCGCGTCATTAGCTTGGAAGGCTAGGGTTCTGCCATTGAACTACTCCCGCTTGGCGACGAACATTCGGCAGGGAACTTCTTGCGGCGAAAATCTCTGGTGGAGAGGGGTGGATTCGAACCACCGTAGGCGTAAGCCAACAGATTTACAGTCTGCCCCCTTTAGCCACTCGGGCACCCCTCCGAAGAGCCTGTGACTATAACACGCGACCCAGCCCCGGCCGCTACCACTGCACCACGCCACGGCCACGTGCGGTCAAGAACCGGTTGGCCGCGCTGAAGTGGCCGCAGCCGACAAATGGCAGCGGCGGTCGGTTGGCTGACAGCGGTGAGGGATGGTTGCTTTGCAGCACCTGATGTACGCCAGGGCGCGCTGCCGGCGGCAGCCGAGCCTGGGCGTGGCCGCCCCACAGCATGAAGACCTTGGGCGAGTCATCTTCCAGCAATACCTGGCATATGGCATCAGTGAGCGCCTGCCAACCTAGCTTGGCGTGGCTGCCGGCCTGGCCGTCTTCGACGGTCAAACTGGTGTTGAGCAAGAGCACTCCTTGTTCGGCCCAGCCTTGCAAAGAGCCACTGGCCGGCGGCGCCAAGCCCAGGTCGCGATGCAGCTCTTTGAAGATGTTGCGCAGGCTGGGCGGCAGCTTGTGGCCCGCCGGCACTGAAAACGCCAAGCCCTCGGCCTGGCCCGGGCCGTGGTAGGGGTCTTGGCCGAGGATGAGCACACGCGTGTTGGCCAGCGGCGTCAGGCTCAAGGCGCGAAAAACTTGCGCCGGGTAGACCACAGCACCGGCCGCCACGCGCGCGTCCACCGCAGCCATCGTGGCCCGGCCGGCAGCACTGCTGCGCCAAGCTTGCAGCGTGGGCTGCCAGTCGCCGAAGTCGGCGCCCAAGTCAGCGTCAAGTTGCGCCGCCAGCGGCCCCGCCAGCCGGTTCACGCAAACAGCGCCGACAGCGCCGCACCCGGGTCGGCCGCGCGCATGAAGGCTTCGCCGACCAAAAAGCTGTGCACGCCAGCACTGCGCATGCGCTGCACATCGGCGCGTGCCAGGATGCCCGACTCGGTGACCAGCAAGCGGTCCGCCGGCACTTGCGCCAGCAACGCCAGGGTGGTGTCCAGCGACACCTCAAAGGTCTTGAGGTTGCGGTTGTTGATGCCCAGCAGCCGCGTCTTCAAAAGCAGCGCGCGGTCCAGCTCAGCCGCGTCGTGCACTTCCACCAGCACGTCCATGCCCAGCGCCATTGCGCAGGCTTCCAGGTCGGCCATCTGCCTATCGTCAAGGCAGGCCGCGATGAGCAAGATGCAGTCTGCCCCCAGCGCCCGCGCCTGCACCACCTGGTACGCGTCGACCATGAAGTCTTTGCGCAGTGCGGGCAAGGTGCAGGCCGCGCGGGCTTGCTGCAAGTAGGCGGCGCTGCCTTGGAAGAAACGCTCGTCGGTCAGCACGCTCAAGCAGGCTGCTCCAGCAGCCGCGTAGCTGGCCGCAATATCAGACGGCACAAAGTGTTCGCGCAGCACACCTTTGCTGGGGCTGGCCTTTTTGATCTCGGCAATGACGGCAGCGCTGCCGGCTTGCACACGCGCACGCAACGCAGCCTCGAAGCCACGCAGGCCACCGAGCGACTCAGCAGCGGCACGCCAACTGGCCAGGCTGCGCTGCACGCGCTGGACCGCAACTTCTTCGTGTTTGACCGCCACGATGCGTTGCAAGATGTCGCTCATCAAATCTCTTTCGCTTCAGTGGCGCTCAGTGGCATTCAGTAACGCGGCCCGGTGCGCGTGGCGCCCAGGCGCACCGCCAGCGCGTCAGCCACGGCGCAGATTTGCTGCCGCTGCTTGCGTCTAAAAGCGCCTTGTTCAAACAGCCGCGCCACCATGCCACGTTCGTCATGCATGAGGTCGATGGCCATGTGCGCAAAGCGCTTGCCGGGGCCCGTGCGCACGAGCCAGCCTTGGCCGTCCAGCGCGACTTCAGGCGCCACGTGGCCTACGGCGAAAAGGCGGCGCTGCGCAAAGTCCAGCCGCCAGCCTGGGCCCAGCGTTTTCCAGCTGAAGTGCAGCAGCATGCTCAGCATGACGCCGCCCATGGCCCACCAACCCCAGGCTTGCATGCCTGCTTGCCCATCCACCTTGGCACCTTTGCTCAACCACACACCCACTGCCAACGACGCCAACCCCAGCGCCATACCGGCCCAATGCGGCTCCTCAGGGCGCAGCATCACTGCGTCTTGCTCAGCCGCCTGCTGGCGCAGCGAGTGCAAAGAACTCATGCAGCGCGATACCGATTGCTCACACTGACAAACTGGCTCAGCTTGGCCATGGCCTTGCCCGACGCCACCGCCTCACGCGCACGCTTGACGCCCTCGGTCACCGAAGCTGCCACGCCCGCGCAATACAGCGCTGCACCGGCATTGAGCAGCACCACGTCACGGATGGGCCCGTCTTCATTGGCCAGCGCGCGTTGAATGCACTGCACCGACTCTTCCTTGTTGGCCACCTTGAGCACGCGGCTGTCGTACACCGGTAGGCCAAAGTCACTGGGGTGCACGCTGTATTCACGCACCTCACCGTCCTTCAATTCGCCCACGGCCGATTCGCCCGACAGCGACAGCTCGTCCATGCCGTTCATGCCGTAAACCACCATCACGTGCTCACTGCCCAGGCGTTGCAAGACACGCACCAAAATGCCCACCAGGTCTGGGTGGAACACACCCAATAACTGGTTAGGCGCGCCGGCCGGGTTGGTCAGCGGGCCCAGGATGTTGAATATCGTGCGCACGCCCAGTTCCTTGCGCACGGGTGCTGCGTGTTTCATGGCCGCGTGGTGGTTGGGCGCAAACATGTAGGCCACGCCCGTCTCTTGTAAACACTGCGCCACCTGCTCTGGCGTGAGCATGATGTTGGCGCCCAGCGCCTCCATCACGTCGGCAGAACCGCTGGTGGACGAGACACTGCGCCCCGCGTGTTTGGCCACCCGCGCGCCGGCGGCCGCCGCCACAAATACCGACGCGGTGCTGATGTTGAAGGTGTGCGAGCTGTCGCCGCCCGTGCCCACGATGTCGACCAGGTGGGTGCGGTCAGCCACCGTCACCGGCGTGGCAAATTCGCGCATCACTTGCGCGGCGGCAGCAATCTCGCCCACGCTTTCTTTTTTCACGCGCAGACCCATGGCCAGCGCGGCAATCATCACCGGCGACATCTCGCCGCTCATGATGCGGCGCATCAGCGCCAGCATCTCGTCGTGAAAGATCTCGCGGTGGTCAATGACGCGCGTCAGCGCTTCGATATTGGTGATGGACATGGATCGCTCCTACAAGGTGCTGCGCAAGATTTGAATGGCACGCTGAATGTCGCTGGCCGAGACATCCAGGTGGGTCACAAAACGCAGGCGGTACAGGCCTGTGCACAGCACACCGGCAACGCGCAAACGCTCGACCACGCCGCTGGCTTTTTCGGGTGCCAGGTCAACAAAAACGACGTTGGTTTGCGGCGCCTGCACCGTCACACCCGGCAAGCCATGCAAGCCTTCGACCAGTGCGCGCGCGTGGGCATGATCGTCAGCCAGGCGCGCCACGTGATGGTCCAGCGCATACAGCGCCGCCGCAGCCAACACACCGGCCTGGCGCATGCCACCGCCCAGCATCTTGCGCACGCGGTGAGCGCGCGCTATGAAGTCGCGCGAGCCCACCAGCGCCGAACCTACCGGTGCACCTAAGCCCTTGCTGAAGCAGACTGAGACACTGTCAAAGTGGCGTGCAATCTCGAACACTGGCACGCCGCTGGCCACCGCCGCGTTGAAGACACGCGCGCCGTCCAGGTGCGTGGCCAGGCCTTTGCTGCGCGCCAACGCTGTCGCCGCTTCGACGTAGGCCAGTGGCAAGATCTGCCCGCCCCAGGTGTTTTCCAGCGCCAGCAAACGTGTCTTGGCAAAGTGCGCGTCGTCGGGCTTGATGGCAGCGGCAATGTCTTCCAGCCGCATCGAACCGTCAACTTGCTGTGCCAGCGGCTGCGGCTGGATGCTGCCCAGCACGGCTGCGCCGCCGCCTTCCCAGCGGTAGGTGTGCGCCATCTGGCCGACGATGTATTCATCACCGCGCTGGCAATGCGCCATCAATCCGCACAGGTTGCTTTGGGTGCCGCTGGGCACAAAGAGCGCGGCCTCCTTGCCCAGCAGCGCGGCGATGCGTGTTTGCAGTGCGTTGACCGTCGGGTCGTCGCCAAACACATCGTCGCCCAGCTCGGCCGCCAGCATGGCCGCGCGCATGCCCGGCGTGGGCTGGGTGACCGTGTCGCTGCGCAAATCAATCAAGGCTGCGGCCTTCAATGCACATGCTCCAGGAAGTTCTTGAGCAGCGCGTGCCCGTGTTCGCTGAGTATGGATTCGGGGTGGAACTGCACACCTTCCAACGGCAAGCCCCGGTGGCGCACGCCCATGATCTCGCCGTCTTCCGACGTCGCCGTCACCAGCAAGTCCGCCGGCAAAGAAGCCTTCTCAATGGCCAGCGAGTGGTAACGGATGACGCTGAACTTGGCGGGTAGGTTTTGGAACACCCCCAACTGATCGGTGCTGATGGTGCTGGCCTTGCCATGCATCTGCACCCGCGCACGCACCACCTTGCCGCCCAGCGCCGCACCTATGGCCTGGTGGCCCAGGCACACGCCCAAGAGCGGCAGCTTGCCGGCAAAGTGCTGAATGGCTTCGACGCAGATGCCGGCTTCAGCGGGCGAACACGGCCCGGGTGACAGCACCAGGTGGTCGGGCTCGAGTTCAGCGATGCCTTGCACCGTGATCTGGTCGTTGCGAAACACGCGCACGTCCTGGCCCAGTTCGCCGAAGTACTGCACCAGGTTGAAGGTGAAGCTGTCGTAGTTGTCGATCATCAGCAGCATGTGCGCTCTAGCCTATTGGTTTGATCGGGTGTGTTCTTCAACACCCGGTTCCGTTACCCGCCTTTTCTGTCGCTGGCGAGGCCTGCGCGACTTGCTGGGTGGGGACTGATGCGCCCCGGGGCTGGCGCCATAGGTTGGTCAGGCTGATGGCTTGGGCCAACGCCAACCGCAGCGCGTTGCAAAGATCGAGTGCTTCGCAGACATGGTCGCCATTATGGCTGGCTGGCTCGCGTGGCCGCCCTGCAGCACAGCGCCCCGCCGTTCGTCAGTTCACTCCTGGGCAATGGGAAGGCCGGCCTCGCTCAGGGTCTTGGCCCAGCGCCGGATGGTGGCGCCAAGTTAGCGCCCCTCCTTGGCGAGCAGGGGCATTTGAGGCAACCCCCTGCCGCCAGCCCCGACCTAGGGCTTGGCTTGCCCACACCGACCGCGACCGCTGAGATGTCCAGACAACTTCCAAATCTCCAGCCATGCCCGCCTGCATGATCGTCACCGCCAAGATCGCCGACCGCGAGCGCTTCATCGCTGGTTATGGCGCCGCCGCTGCCGCCTTGGTGGCGCAGTTTGGCGGCCGCTAACCACTGCGTGGGCCCGACGCCACTTTGCTCGAAGTCAGCTTTGGCAACGGCGCATCCATGGTCATCTCTGAATGACCCGACAAGGCCAGCTCGCTGCGCTTTTGGCACGGCCCTGAGTAGGCCGCAGCGCGCCAGCTGCGCGAAAGCCTGGCCGACTGCCAGGTGCTGTTGATTGAAGGGGCCGGGATCAATGGCTGAGATGCCCGCCTTCGCCTAGCGCTGCAAGCCCAATTCGTCCCATAAAAACTGGTAAGACACTTGTGCGCGGTCCTGCCCAGCGGCCATGCGCGCTTCGTTGTCTTCGTAGTAACGCAGCAGGCCCTTGACACGTTCCAGCCCGGCCGCGCTGCGCATGGCCTGGCGCGGTGTTTGGTTGTCGAGCATGGGCACGGGCTCGTCGGCCCAGTTCGCGTAATGGCGCTTGATGACCTGGGCCATGGCTTGCGTCATTTCAGGTGCGCTC
>JANNEX010000649.1:0-1723 GCA_031379155.1 Rubrivivax sp. | reverse complement strand
GGCTACACCGGCGTGCTGACGGTGTTCACAGGCGGCTGAACGACTGAACCGCTGAACGGCTCAGAGCCCGGCACTGCCACAGCCCACGCTCCTCATATGGTCGCCGCTGTCAAAATTCTTTCCTTGTTAGCGCATTGGATTTGGTTTGAATTCGGATCGATCAGGCGATGCGACACGAGCGTTGCAGAGGTGAATCAGACTCATATCCGCGGATTGGTTACCAGCACTTCATCGATTCGTCGCGGGCCTGCCTCGCTCTAGAGTCGGGGATCTGCCTTGCGCTGCCCTGGTAGGAGCGTCGAGGGTTACCCAGTCGTTGCCCAGTCGTTGCTCGTATCGCATCGCCAGATCGATCCGGGTGTGTTCTCGCCTTCAGCTTGAGTGCGTGTTCTGTGGCTGCGACTGCATGCCGATGGCCCAAATGAATCCGGCCAGTTCGCGAGCGACGGCGATGCAGACTTTGTTGACTTGCAAGCCTCGTGCGCTCAATGCGGCAAAGCGCTGCGTCAGCCGGAGCTGCGCCTTCCAAGCCACCGTGCGTATCGACTCGGGCAAGTCCTGTTGCCGAAGCTGCGCCTCTTTGCCGATGCGCGCCTTGAAGCGATAGTTCCAGGCCGCCTCGGTCAGCAGTCGGCGCGCGTGCGCGTTGCCCGTTTCGGTGATGCTGCCGCGGCGGGTGCGCTCACCGCTGGAATGCTCCGATGGCACCAGTCCGAGATAGCCCATGAGCTTGCGCGGGTGCGCAAATCGGTTGAGGTCGCCGATTTCTGCAACCAGCCCGATGGCGGTGATCGCGGCCACACCGCGCAACGCCTGCAGCGCATTCACCACGGGCTCCAAGCGCCAGCCCGTGATCGACGCCAGCAGCGCCTTGCTCAGCCGCTCAACCCGGTCATCGGCGGCCTTGACGGCTTGCCAGTATTCGGTGAACGCCGTCTGCGCTGCACCTGCGCCGAAGTTCAATGTCGCCAACCAGCGGTAGTACACGCCGCACCACGAGGTCTTGCCCGTGTAGCGCACGTCGTGGCGCAACAAGAAACCTTTGAGCTGGCGGCGCGCCTGCACGCGGCTGTTGACCGCGTCCTCGCGAGCCCGTGCCAGGTCCCGGATCGCCTCGTCCTCAGGCTCGGGGATCCACACCGCGCTCAACTGTCACGCACGCGAGCATTCGGCCAACTGCACGCTGTCACGCCCGTCGGTCTTGACGCGGTCGCCGGGACGGCGTGGGATTTGAGAAGGGGCGATGATGTCGCAGACATAGCCCTTGGCCCTGAGCGCGCGCTGTAAGCCAAAGCCCGTAGGTCCCGCCGCATACACGATGTGCAGTTGCTCGGCCTGGCCGATCTTGGCCAGCACCTTCAACAGCTTGTTCACGTCGTGCGTGACCTTCGCCGTCAAGCGCCCGGCTGCACGGCCCGGCTTTGCTGCTGCGACGCTGATGCTGTTCTTGTGGACGTCCAGGCCCACGTGAAGCTTGGTGCGCTCATCCATCGTCGGTGTCCAGGTTGCTGACGACGCACGTCGCCGCATGTAGCACTGCTTGCCTTGGCAAGCAACCTACGATGTCGGAGACCGGCCGCCTGTCTTCGCGCGGCGACCATGACCCCTAGAACTGGCGCAGAACGGCATTAACCCGCCGGGCCGCCTCCACCCACACTGCGCCCTTAGTAGTCGGGTTGACAAATAACAACCCCAAAAATAAAAGATTGATTTAGCCGGCCGG
>JANNEX010000643.1:0-6049 GCA_031379155.1 Rubrivivax sp. | reverse complement strand
GCCAGTGGGGCAGTTTCATCGCAGGGCTCCAACACGGGTTGTGGTGAAGCGACTGTGCGCAAGACCGCGCCGCCGCGCCGCAAGCCTGCGACACCGGGGCCGCGCGTGTCGCCAAACGCCGCTGCGGCGGCGCCAGAGGTTCTGCCCTCAGTCGCTGACGCGCTGGCGCCCTGCCTTGATTTCGCCGCGCCGCGCTTTGCCTTCCAAGCGCCGGCGCTTGGACGAACGCGTGGGCTTGGTGGCTTTGCGCGGCGCATCGGGCTGCGCCACCTCGTCCACCAGCGCTTGCAAGCGGGCCAGCGCATCCGACTGGTTGCGCGGCAGGCTGCGGTGAGTTTGTGCCTTGATCACCACCACACCTTGCTCCGTGATGCGCTGGTCAGCCAAGGCCAGCAGGCGCTGCTTGATCACATCGGGCAAGGACGAAGCGCCAATGTCAAAGCGCAGGTGCGCTGCGCTGGACACCTTGTTGACGTTTTGGCCCCCCGCGCCCTGGGCGCGGATGGCGGTGAATTCGACCTCGGCCGGGTCGACTTGCGGTGTCTTCAGGCCGCTGTCTTCAGGCAGATGGTCCGCCGCTGCTGCGCACCTTGCTGACGACAAACAGCAGCACGATGGCGACCACGATGGACGCAATCCAACCCGCGCCTTGGCCGGCCTGGTACCAGCCCAGGGCCTGGCCCACAAAGCCGGCGCCCATGGAGCCGGCCACGCCCAACACGCAGGTCAGGATCCAGCCCATTTTTTGCTCGCCGGGCAGCACAAAGCGCGCGATGGCGCCAACGATCAAGCCGACGATGAGGGTTCCGATGATGGCCATGGTGTTCTCGCTCCTGTTGCGGTTGGGGTCAGTCTGAATCGCTGTCAATCGCTCACGCGCACCGGCACCCGAGGGGCCAGCGCGCACATGAGTTCGTAGCCAATGGTAGCGGCCGATCGCGCCACGTCATCTATCGAAAGTACGGCCTGCGCAGGGCCCTGGCCCCACAGCGTGACCTCGCTGCCGATGTGGGCAGACGGCACCGGTGAGAGGTCCACCGCCAGCATGTCCATCGACACGCGGCCCACCGTTTTGCAGCGCACGCCGTCCACCAGCACCGGCGTGCCCGTGGCGCAGTGGCGCGGGTAACCGTCGGCATAACCGCAGGCCACGATGCCGATGCGCTGCGCTGCGCTGGCCGTGAAGCTGCTGCCATAACCCACCGTGTCGCCCGCTTGCAAGTTTTGTGTGGCGATGAGTTGTGAGCGCAGTGTCATGGCCGGCTGCAATTGCCAGTGCTGGATGTGGTGTTCAGGGTAGTCGGGTGCGCTGCCGTAGCTGACGATGCCAGCGCGCACCCAGTCGTTTTTCAAACCGTGGCGCAAAGTGGCAGCGCTGTTGCTCAGGCTGCGTTCGCCGCTCAGGTCTTGGGTCGTGGCCTCAAAAACAGCGACCTGATGCGCCACACCCCGTGGGCCGTCGGCGTCTGAAAAATGCGTCATGAGTGATATCTCGTCCACCTGCGCCAGCCCGTCCAGCTGCGCATAGGCGCTGCGGTAGGCTTGCGGCGCAAAACCCAGGCGGTTCATGCCGCTGTTCAGCTTCAAAAACACACGCTGCGGCTGCTGCGTCTTGTGGCTGGCCAGCCAGTCAATTTGCTGCGCGCAGTGCACCACGTGCCACAGGTTCAGGCGCGAGCACAGCTCCAGGTCACGCGGCTCGAAGGCCCCTTCCAGCAGCAGGATGGGGCCGCGCCAACCCAGGTCACGCACACGCTGCGCCTCGGCCAGGTCAAGCAGCGCAAAACCGTCGGCGCTGCGCAGGCCTTCGAAAGCCCGCTCGATACCGTGGCCATAAGCGTTGGCCTTGACCACCGCCCACACCCGGGCGCCTTGCGCCGCCACACGTGCCCGCGCCAGGTTGTGCGCCAGCGCAGCGCGGTGAATGATGGCTTCGATGGGGCGCGGCATAAGGCTCACTCCTGCGGCTGCGGGGGTCCGCTGGCCCAGGGGCGCATGCTATAACCCGGCCGCCCCGAAACACTGAGACAAGGCGGCGGTCCACGCACCGTCGCAGAGCGCACAGCGCCGCACCGACACGATGAAAAAAGGCTTCTCGACCATCATGTCGGCGCAGTTCTTCAGCTCGCTGGCTGATAACGCGCTGTTGGTGGCCGCCGTGGAGTTGCTGCGCATGAGCCAGGCGCCGGCCTGGCAAACGCCCGCGCTGGCACCCATGTTTGCGCTGTTCTACGTCGTGCTGGCGCCCTTTGTCGGCGCCTTTGCCGACTCAGTGCCCAAGGGCAAGGTCATGTTCATGTCCAACACCATCAAGGTGGTGGGCTGTTTGTTCATGCTCTTTGGTGGCCACCCCTTGTTGGCCTATGCCGTGGTGGGCCTGGGCGCTGCCGCCTAGTCGCCGGCCAAGTACGGCATCCTGACCGAGCTGTTGCCGCCTTCACAACTGGTCAAGGGCAATGGCTGGATTGAAGGCCTGACGGTGGGCTCCATCATCCTGGGCATCTTGCTCGGCGGCCAGTTGGTGGGGCCCAAGCTGTCGCACCTGCTGCTGGACTTTGACATGCCGATGATGGAAACCAGCATCGACACGCCGCCCGAAGCCGCGTTCTCGGTCATCGTCTTCATCTACATACTGGCCGCCATCTTCAACCTTTTCATTCCACGCACAGACGCGCCCTTGCAGCCCATGACGGGCGGCCTGGTGGGCATGGTGCGCGACTTCGCGCACTGCAACACACGGCTGTGGAACGACAAGCTCGGCCAGATCACGCTGGCTACCACGACGCTGCTGTGGGGCATCTTTGGCAACTTGCGCCTCATCGTGTTTGCCTGGGCTGCGGCAGCGCTGGGTTACGGCACCACACAAGCCTCCAACCTGGCCGGCGTGGTCATCATCGGCTCGGTGCTGGGTGCCGTGCTGGCGTCGACCTTCATGCGCCTGGACAAGGCCACGTCGGTGCTGCCCATGGGCATCGTGGTCGGCTTTTTGATGATTGGCCTCAACGTCATCACCAACGTCTGGGTGGCCGCGCCTTTCCTGGTGGTGCTGGGCACCCTGTGCGGCTTTTTGATCGTGCCCATGAACGCGCTGCTGCAACACCGCGGCCACAACCTGATGGGCGCGGGCCGCTCGATTGCCGTGCAAAACTTCAACGAGCAGGCCTGCATCCTGGGCCTGGGCGCTTTTTACGCCGGCCTGACGAAGTTTGGCCTGTCGGCCTTCACGGCCATTGCGGTGTTTGGCCTGCTGGTGGCCGGCGTCATGGAGATCATCCGCCGCTGGCATGTGCGCAACACCGTGGTGCACAAGGACGAGGTCGACCGCTTGCTGGTCATCGCCCGCTCTGACACGCATTGAGCGCCATGACAGTGACGCGCAGCGCAACGCTGCCGGCCCTGGCCTTGGTGTTCAACGCCTTCACCTGGGGCGTGTCGTGGTGGCCCTTTCGCCAACTTAGCGCGTTAGGCCTGCATCCACTGTGGGCCACGGTGTTCATCTACGCGCTGGCGGTCGTGCTGATCACGTTGTGGCGCCCCGGCGCCTGGCGCGACCTGGCGCGCACGCCCACGCTGTGGCTGTTGGTGCTGGCATCAGGCACCACCAACGCCACCTTCAACTGGGCGGTGACGATTGGCGACGTGGTGCGTGTGGTGCTGCTGTTTTATCTGATGCCGCTGTGGGCCGTGCTGCTGGCGCGGCTGCTCCTGCACGAGCCCATCACCCGCAGTGCGATGCTGCGCGTGGGCCTCGCGCTGCTGGGCGCAGCCATCGTGCTGTGGCCGGCGCAAGGCGGTCTGCCGCTGCCCCACAGCTTGGCCGAATGGCTGGCCGTGCTGGGAGGATTGAGCTTTGCGCTCAACAACGTCATGTTGCGCCGTGAAGCGCAGCGGCCCGAAGCCGCACGCGCGCTGGCCATGTTCCTGGGCGGTACGGTGGTGGCGGGTGTACTGGCCCTCAGCCTGGCGGCGCAAGGTTTGGTGGCGCCGCCGCCTGCGCTGGCGCCAGCCTGGGTGCTGGGGGCCTTGCTCATGGGCGGCGCCTTCTTGCTGGGCAACATGGCGCTGCAACATGGCGCGGCGCGGCTCCCGGCCAACGTCACCGCCGTGATCATGGTCACCGAGGTGCTGTTTGCCAGCGTCTCGGCGGTGCTGCTGGGTGCCGGCAGCGTGACGCCGGCGCTGGCGCTGGGCGGCGCGCTCATCGTCGGCGCCACGCTCTTGTCGGCGCGCGGTTGAGGGTCAGCGCCGCGCCAGTCTCCAGCCGCCTGCCACTGGCGGCCTTTGCCACGCTGCTTTTGCTGGCGCTAATGTTCGGCGCCAACCACGTGGCGGCGCGCGTGGCTTTCAACCACGGCCTGGACGTGGCCACCGCCGTGGCGGTACGCAGCCTGGCCACCGCGCTGGTGGTGGGCTTGCTGGTGTGGCAGCAGCGACTGCCACTGACTTTGACCGCTAGGCACCGGCACGCACTGTTGCTCGTGGCCCTGCTGCTGGCGGTGCAAAGCCTGTGCCTGTACTCGGCCGTGGCGCGGCTGCCGGTGGCGCTGGCGCTGCTGGCCTTCAACACCTTTCCTTTGTGGACGGCCCTGTGGTCGCGCCTGATCTACGCTCAGCACGCGCCGCAGCGCGTGCTGCGCGCCATGCCGGTGTTGCTGCTGGGCCTGGTGCTGGCGCTGGATGTGCTGGGCGCTGCATCAGGTCTGGGCGCGGCGGCGCAGTGGGCGCGCATAGGCGCTGGCGTGGGCTTTGCGCTGACGGCGGCGGCCACCTTTGGCCTGGCACTGGTCATCACCCAACACGAAGCGGCTGACGTGGACGGCCGCTGGCGCACCGCCCTGACCATGGCCGGCGTGGGCGTGTTGGCGCTGGCAGCGGTTGCCGCACAAGGCGGCTTCCACTGGCCGCAGGCCAGCGCCGGTTGGTGGGGCCTGGCGGCATTGACGGTGTTGTACGGCACCGCCTTCACCGTCATGTTCACCGTGCTGCCCAAGCTGGGCGTGGTGGGCCACTCGGCGATTCTCAACGTCGAGCCCATCTTTGCCCTGCTGCTGGCCTGGGCGCTGCTGGGCCAGGCCATCGCGCTGCTGCAAGTGCTGGGCGGGCTGCTGGTGGTGGCCACGGTGGTCTGGCTGGGCTTGCAGCGCGGCCCGCACTGACCACCCGCTGCAAGCGTCAAGCCGGCGTGCGCGGTTTCAAGCCTTGGCGCAGCAGCAGGCGCTGCAATTCCACTTCATCCAGAGGCTTGCCCAGATAAGCGTCGCAGCCGGCCAGGTTGCCGCGCACGCGGTCCATTTCGCTATGGTGGGCAGAGACCATGACCACCGTGGACGCCACCTTGGCGTGGCGGTGTTTGATGTGGCGGCACAGGGACAGGCCGTCCAGGTCGCTGTGCGGGCCCAGTTCCACATCCAGAAAAACAAAGTCGAATTCGCGTTGCGCCAGCAGCTCGACGGCGCGGCCACTGCTGAGCGCACGCTCCATCACCAGGCCCCAGCGCTGCAAGCGTGTTTCCAGGAAACGCAGCGCCACTTCGCTGTCGTCCACCAGCAGCGCCAGCGGCGCACGGCCGGCCCAGGGCGGCGGCGCTGAAGACACGCTGCGGCGCTCTTCACCCTTCCAGCGCGAAGCAGCCACGGCTTGCAACTGCGCGGCGGCCAGGCTGCGCGGCGCGGCCACCAGAAAGTCAAGCTCGCGCAACAGGCTGTCGGGCTCCAGGGGCCGCGAGACGAAGGCCACGGCACCCGGCGGCGGCACCACGCCCACAAACAAGCTGGTGGCCAGCTTTTCCGTCACCGACACCAGCTGCACGGATGCTGCGTCGGCCGCGTCGACGATGAGCAGATCAGCGTCGTCCAGCAGCGTGGCCAGTTCATAGCGCGTGGGGCGCGAGCTGTTGCGGCTGAACCAGTGGGTGATGTTTTCGCGCTCTGCGGCGGGCAGGCCGAGCAAAGACACACGACGGGGGCGGGGGCGGTTCATGGGCCGGCGATGGTGCGGGCGCGGCCGACGGCTGTCAACGCCTGGGCCGAAAATGAATCGGTGCAGCGCT
>JANNEX010000635.1:0-8614 GCA_031379155.1 Rubrivivax sp. | reverse complement strand
TCGGGCATGCCGTCCAGGAGTGAGCGCAAGCGCAGGCGCGCCAGCGGCTCGTCGTCAACGATCAAGACCTTCATGGTGAGGGCAAAGTGATGCGCGCATGGAAGACGCTGCCGCTGGGCAGGTCTTCGCGCCACACGTCGCACTGCGCCGCCACGTCGTGCAGCAGGCGCAGGCGTTCGCGGATGTTGTGCAGCGCCATGCCGTGGCCCGGCGTGCCGGGCTCGTCGCCCAGGGTGTTGACCACCGTCACCACCACCTGGCCCCGTTGGCGCTGCGTGCGCACGTGGATGTGCCCGCCCTGCTGCGCCGGCTCTATGCCATGGCGCACGGCGTTCTCTACCAGCGGCTGCAAGACCAGGGCTGGCACACGCGCCTGCGCGGCGCTGGCCTCCAGCTGCCAATGCACCTGCAAACGCTCGCCAAAGCGCACCTGCTCGATGGCCAGGTAGCGGCGCGCCAATTCGATCTCGTCGTCCAAGCTGACTGACGAGCCCACCTCGGCCAGCGCGGCGCGAAAGAGTTGCGCCAGGTCTTCCAGCACCTGTTCGGCCTGCGCGGGGTCCACACGCACCAAGGCCAGCGCTGTGTTGAGCGCATTGAACAAAAAGTGCGGCCGTATGCGCGACTGCAATTCCGCCAGGCGAGCACTCGCATTGGCCGGTTGCCAGATGCGTGCGCGCAGGTCCAGCCAGGCCCACAGCAAGGCCGCCAAGGCCATGCCGCCCAACACGACTGAGGCAAGCTGCAAAGCGTCGCCGCGCACCAGTTGGGCCCAAGCCAGTGGCAGCCACGCGGCCAGTGCCGACAGCGCGCCCAAGCCCAGCACCACAGCCGCGCGCGGCGCCACGGCCAGGCGCCGCAGTGGCGCGCGCAAAGCGCACAGCAGCACCAGCCACAGCAGCGTGGCGGTGACACCGCCAAAAGCCAGCACAGCCTGGCGTGCCAGCCAGTCGGTGGCATCCACCGCACCGGCCAGGGCCAGCAGGGCCAGCGCCACTTGCACCATCAGCACCGCACGCAGGGCCAGCGCGGGGTGGCAGACATCAAAGCTGGCCATGGCCAGCGCTTGCTGGCGCGCGCGCGTTTCGGCCTGCGGATCAAAACGCGAGGTCTGGCTGTCTTCGGGCGCAGCCGCGTGGGTGCTCTGCGGCCACAGACTGGCGGCTCGGCTGGCGGCGCGACGGGCTGTGTCGGCGCGGTCCGGTGGTGGTGCACTCAAGCAGGTGGCCTCATGTCGGGCTGGATAATACGAAGTTCATCCGCAGGGCCGCTGGGCCCCAAGAGAAACCGCATGTCGCACGATCCCCTGGCCAACAAGCAGCAAGCCTGGTCGGCCCTGTTCAGCGAACCCATGAGTGAGCTGGTCAAGCGCTACACCGCCAGCGTCAGTTTCGATCAGCGCCTGTGGCGCGCCGACATTGACGGCAGCCTGGCACATGCGCAAATGCTGGCCGCGCAGCACATCATCAGCGCGGCTGACCTGGCTGACATCCAGCGCGGCATGGCGCACATCGTGGCCGACATCGAAGCCGGCCGCTTTGAATGGAAGCTCGAACTCGAAGACGTGCACCTCAACATTGAAGCGCGGCTGACGGCCTTGGTGGGGGACGCGGGCAAGCGCCTGCACACCGGCCGCAGCCGCAACGACCAGGTCGCCACCGATGTGCGTTTGTGGCTGCGTGGCGAGATCGACAAACTCAGCACGCTGCTGGCCGGCATGCAACGCGCGCTGGTCGAATTGGCGGCCCAGCACAGCGACACCGTGATGCCCGGCTACACCCACATGCAAGTCGCGCAGCCGGTGAGTTTTGCCCACCACCTGCTGGCCTATGTGGAGATGTTTGCGCGCGATGCCGAGCGTCTGGCTGACGTGAGAAAGCGCACCAACCGCCTGCCGCTCGGCGCCGCTGCGCTGGCCGGCACCAGCTATGCGCTGGACCGTGAAATGGTGGCCAAAGCGCTGGGCTTTGACGGCTTGTGCCAGAACAGCCTGGACGCCGTGAGCGACCGCGACTTCGCGCTGGAATTTGCCGCCTTTGCGTCCATCAGCATGGTGCATGTGTCGCGCCTGGCCGAAGAAATTGTGCTGTGGATGAGCCAGAACTTTGGCTTCATCAACCTGGCCGACCGCTACTGCACGGGCAGTTCCATCATGCCGCAAAAGCGCAACCCCGACGTGGCCGAACTGGCGCGTGGCAAGAGCGGGCGCGTGGTCGGCCACCTGATGGCTTTGTTGACCTTGATGAAGGGCCAGCCGCTGGCCTACAACAAGGACAACCAGGAAGACAAGGAGCCCCTCTTCGACACCGTGGACACGCTGGCCGACACCTTGCGCATCATGGCCGAGATGGTGGCTGGCATAGCGGTCAAAAAAGACGCCATGGAGCGCGCCGCGCTGCGCGGTTATGCCACTGCCACCGACCTGGCCGACTACCTGGTGAAAAAGGGCCTGCCCTTTCGTGACGCCCACGAAACCGTGGCCCACGCCGTGAAGATTGCGCTGGGGCGCGGTGTTGATTTGGCCGAGTTGCCGCTGGCCGAATTGCAAACCCTGAATGCCAGCATAACCTCCGATGTGGCTGACGTGCTGACGCTGCGTGGCTCACTCAACGCACGCCAGGTCTTGGGCGGCACGGCGCCGGCACAGGTGCTGGCGCAGGTGGCGCGGCACCGCCAGCGGCTGGGCTGAAAACGCCCAGGGCAGCGGCTCAGGGGCCGGCCGGCTGGCCCTTGTCAAACACCGCAGGCCAGACCCCTGGCGCTGGCCGGCGCCAGCGCGAATTGAAGGGTCTCGACGCTTCGTATTTGCGTGGGCGCAGCGGCACGCCCAATCCTCAGTCCGCCAGTTCAGCGCGGCACAATTTTTCCGTTTTCATCGGAGAGCACGATTTCGACCCGCCGGTTCAATTGACGGCCGCTGGCACTGTCGTTGCCCGCGACCGGAAACGCTTCGCCATAACCGCGTGCGGTGATGCGTGGGCCTGCCACCCCCATGCCCACCAGCGCGCCGCGCACAGCTGCCGCGCGGCGGTTGGACAAGTCCTGGTTGGCTGCGTCGCCACCCACACTGTCGGTGAAGCCTTCGACCAGCGCCGTGCGTTGCGGGTAGGCTTTGAAAAACTCGGCCAGCTTGTCCATGTCCCGCCCGCTACCGGGTTTGAGCTCTGCGCGGCCGGTATCAAACAGCACGTCGCCAATCGTCACCACCATGCCACGCTCGGTCTTCTTGGCGTTCAGTGCCCGCAACTGTTCTTCAAGCTGCTGCGCACGGGCCTGCGCATCAGCCGTTTGCATTTGCGCTGACTGCGCCACGCGCAGCGCGGCCTCGGACTGCTGGCGGGAAGCCAACGCGGCGCGCTCGGCCTCCTGCGCGTCTTTTTGGGAAGCTGCGGCGGCACGTTGGGCCGCTTGTGCGTCCGTTTGCGAAGCCGCTGCCGCGCGTTGCGAGGCCAACGCCTCTTGTTGCGACGCGGTGGCCTGGCGCGTGGCTGCGTCGGCCTCATTCGTGCGGGCGGCCAGGCGCGCGCGATCACGCTCGGACTCGGCGCTGACCACGGCCGCTTCGCCGGCTTTTTGTTTGGCCGTTTGCTGCGCTACTGCCACGCGCTGGCTGGCCAAGTGTGCCAAGTGGTCCACCTCTGGGGGTTTTTCGCCACGCTTGAAGGCGTCATTGGCGCGATTCAGCGCGCTGCCGGCAGCGGCCAGTTCGGTGGCCGCCAGCTCGCGTGTTTGTGCGTTGTTTTGAGCGCCTTCAAAGTCTGCGCGGGCACGCATCAAAGCGCTGTTGTCGGCTTGCAGCGAGCTGCAAGCGCCCAGTGCCAAGGCGGCCGCCAAAGCCAAGCCAGTCATGGACAGGGGGGCTGAGAAGTAAGGGGTAGGTTTCATCGTGTCCTTCAATCGAGGTGGTGCGGTGGTGTGAGGTGTGACGCGCAGGATCAAGGCGCCTTGCGCGCCAGCTCTTCACGCAGCACGCGGTTGGCCTCTTGCACTTCGTCGGCGGCGCGCTGTGCTTTGGCCGCACGTGCGGCGACCGCCGCCACCTGCGCGTCGGCATTGACTTCATGGGCCAGCATCAAGGCCTGCCCGTGCTCTTTGCTGGCCATGGCCGAGCGTGCGCGCACCAACTTGTCCTGTGCCGAACGCATTTCAGCCGGTGCCCATTGCAGGGCGCCCGCTTGCGTCGCGTTGGCCACGGCGGCTTCGGCCACGGCCATTTCTGCCGTTGGTGCTGGCACCGTGGCGCAAGCCACCAAGGCCGTCAGCACGACGCACAAAAACACGCGGGCCTTGCTGCCCATGGCGCGCAGCGCAACTGGCGCAGATAAGCGATCAGCAAGCCGTTCATCGCCAAGCAGTCGTGTGGAGTGGAGCGGTGGGCAGTTCATGTCAAAGATGTCCTTGTGGTTAGGCGGCGCGCCAGGGTGCAGGCCCTGTGCCGACATTCGCCGCATCAAACGCACGGCGAGTGGACATTGAGGCCAGACACCGCTTCCGTCCGTTCGCTTGCGCACGTAGCGCGTGGCAAGCGCGCTTGGACTGCGCCGGCACCGGGTGCTGTCCTACTTCACAAGGCAGCCGGCGCTGATTTCGCGCCAGCGCTGGCCTCAGATGCCCGCGCCCAAGACCAGCACCGCGTTGGTGCCGCCGAAAGCAAATGAGTTCGACAGCATCGTGCGCGCGGCCACGCCTTCGCGCGCGGCATTGGCCACGTAGTCCAGGTCGCAGTCCGGGTCGGGTTGCTGCAGGTGCATGGTCGGCAGTGCCACCGCGTGGCGCATGGCCTGCAGCGCCAACACACATTCCAGCGCACCGGCGGCGCCCAGCAGGTGGCCATGCACGGCCTTGGTGGCGCTGATCGGGATGCGGGGTGCGCGTTCGCCGAACACGGCCTTGATGGCCTCCGTCTCGGTGCTGTCGTTGGCCTGCGTGCCCGTGCCGTGCGCGTTGATGGCGTCCACCTCGTGCGCGCCGATGTCGGCCGACTGTATGGCGGCGCGCATGGCAGCCGCCTGCCCCTCAACGCTGGGCCGCGTGATGTGACTGCCGTCGTTGGACAGTCCGTAGCCCAACACTTCGCCCAGAATGTGCGCGCCACGCGAACGGGCACGCTCCCACGGCTCCAGCACCAGCATCGCCGCGCCTTCGCCCAGCACCATGCCGCTGCGGTTCTTGGAAAACGGCCGGCAGGATGCCGACGGCTGCTCGGTGTCCCGCATGGCCACCGTGTGCAGCGAGCACCAGGCCTGCAGCGAGCCCGGCGACAGCGGCGCCTCGGCGCCACCGGCCAGTGCCACATCCAGTTGCCCGCTGGCCACGCGCAGCCAGGCTTCGCCGATCGCCACCGCCGACGAAGAGCAGGCCGTCGAGTAGGTCATGTTAGGCCCACGCAGGCCGTGTTCGATGCCGATCCAGGCGGCAGCGGCGTTGTGCATGCCCATCAGGATGGTGAAGGGCTTGATGCGGTCCGAGTTGTCGCCGTACAGCGTCTTGTAGCCCTCGTCTATGGTCGTTGTGCCGCCCATGCCGGTGCCGACAAAAACCCCCACGCGGCCCAAGTCTGTGCCCGCCAGCGCGCACTGCGAATCTTGCACCGCCTGATTGGCGGCGAAGAGGGCAAAGAGGCTGAAGCGGTCCAGCATGCGCAGCTGCGTGCCGTTGAAATGGGCCGCTTCATCGAGCGTGGCGCTGGCCGCCAGCGGCGTGCTCAGACGCTGGGCAAAGGGCAAGTCCAGGGTGCGAATGCCAGAGCGCCCGGCGCGGGCGCCGGCAAAGGCCTGAGCCGCACTGTTGCCCAGCGGCGAGACGACGCCCATGCCGGTGACGGCGACGCGCCTCATGGTGGGCGCGCCGCGGTGGCTGCGGGCAGCTGCGGCGCCGCTCTGATGTGGGCGGGCCGGCCGGCTGCGGCGCCAGAGGCGGCGACCAGCGCGTCGATGAAACGCACCACGTCGGCCAGTGTCAGCAGCGCCGGCGGCCGCGTCGGCAAGGCGACCTTGAACGCTTCTTCCACCTGCCACAGCAGTTCCACCGTGCCCAGCGAATCGATGTTCAGCCCGGCCAGCGAGGCACCCGGCGTCAAGCTCTCGGGGGGCAGCTTGAAGGTGTTGACGAGGATGGCGCTCAGGCGCTCAAAGGTGGTGTTCATGGCGCAGGTGGCCCAATCAGAGTGCAGGGAATCGGCAGGGCAAGCGGCCTTGCCACGGCAGCAAGCACAGGTTCAAGCGCAACGCCAACCGCAACGCCAACCGAAGTTGAGTTGGCATGCGCGTTCGCCGCTGCGGTTGCGCTGCCGACGCCGGTGATGGGCACCGCTCGGCCCGCACGTGGCGGGCTGCCACGGGCTGGCCTGGGCGCGGGTTTGGGAGGCGGTTCAAGCGCCGCTTGGGCGACCTGTTTTTTTGTCGTTGCTGCTGGCTTTGCGCCAGCCGGGGTCGCGGGCAGCGTGGTCGAAACCTTGCCCGGCGGTGGTGAGCCTTCTGCGGTGAAGTCCGTCTTCTGTTCGGCCAGCGTCGCAGCCACAGGCTTGGTCAAAGGCACAGGCGCAGGCAGAGGCACAGGCACCGGCACAGGCGTGGGCGTGGGCATAGGCGTGGGCGTTTTCGGACGGACGGTTTTGCGTTTGGGCATGCGTGTGTCCCGTGTTGCCAGAAGATGTAGCGCTTCTAACGAAGAAGCCGCGCCGGGTCTGTTCGCTAGCGCACAAGCCAGCAGCGGCCTCAGTGGACGCTGCGCGGCGGTTTGCCCTGGGTGCCTTAGAACCGCAGCCGCAGACTGCCGCCGGCCGCCCAGGCGCGCCCGCGCACGCTTTGCGCGTCGGCGCGCGGCCAAAAGTGGCCGCCCACGACTTCGCCGAACAGCCAGTTCTGGTACAGGGGTTGCTCCCACTTCAGCAGCACACCGTAGTCCGACGCACCGACACCGGTGCCACGCGTGCCGGTGCCACTGACGATGAATTCCAGCGCGACCTGGCGCTGCCAGCCCAGGGTGCGATATGCGCCCACGGTGCTGGACCACTCCACATTGCGCGACTCCTGCGTGATGGTCGCCACGTTGAACCAGCGCAGGGCCAGGATGGGCGACAGGCCGAGTCGGTAGGACAGCGCCGTCGTGGCGCCAAAGCGCTCGGCGGAGGTCCAGAACACGGTCTCCCGAAACTCGATTTGTTGCTCGGGTGCCACCTCCCAGGGTTTTTCATAGCGTGCCTGCACATAGGGCTTGAGCCGGCTGCTCAGACCCAAGCGGAAGTCAAGCGCGTCCAGCACAGACAGCCCCAGGCCGCCCAGAAATGACCGCTCGTCAGGGCGGTCTGCGCGCTCCAGCTGCAGGCGCTGCAAGGATTCGGGCGTGTCCCGGATGACGCCGCGCTGGTCGTCGCGGCCCACAAACAGATAGGCTTTGTGCTCGACATTGGGCAGGCGAAAGCGGGCGTTGAAGCGCACGTCCACATCGGCACGGGCATCGCCGCGCTTGAACACGCTCAGGCTCAAACGGCCGTCACTGACCTTGCCGCCCTGCTCAAAAGGCCGGTCACCAAACCAGCTATCCACGCTGCGCGCGATCCACTCTGCGGTCGAACGTGCCGTGCTGCGGGTGGTTTGCAGCAACTGCTCGGTGCTTTCGCTGGCGGTGTCGGCGGCCGGGGCCGCGTCGGCAGGCGGGGCTGTGGAGGCGTCGGTGGCGGCAGCGGTGGGGGCAGCCGGCGGGCCAGCGGTGGGGGCAGCGGCGGGCACAGCAGTTGGTGGCGGGCTGGGCGGGCTGAGCGGGCTGGAGGGGCTAGAAGGGCCGGGTGGAACTGAAGCGCACGCGCACAACAACGCGGGCAGCAGCGCGCACATCAGCGCCGGCAGTAGCGCCACCCGTCGGGTGCTTGAACTTCGCTTCTTCATCGTCGTGCAACTCGCTCTGTCTTGGGCCTCACGCTCGGCAGTGCCAGGTGCGAAGTGGCGAAGTGGCGAAGTGGCGAAGTGGCGAAGAAATTCAGCACAGCGCCATGCGCAAGCCGGTGAAAAGCGGCTGCAAGAACGCGCCGCTGTCTTCGCACGGGCTGGCTCACACAGCGACTGACTTGCGCGCTTGCGGCTCGGCCGCCTGCGCGCCAGTGGCAGCGATGGCCGACAGCGCCAGTTCACACATCAGGGTGGTCTTGTCGGTGATGGGCTCAGCTTTCGAGCGCAGGTCTATCGAACCGCTACTGTGGCCACGCCAAGCCCCTACTGCCATCGGCCGGCGGCCCACGCGTGTGTCAGACAATCGCCCGTGGCCCCCAGATGGCGGGCACTTTCCGGTGCCGCCACGCGCGCAGCGCAAGGGCCAGCGTGGCCAGCAGTGCCACGCCATTGCGCAGTCGCGCAATCGCTGCTCAACCCTGTTGCGCGGCAGGCGCGCGCGCTTCGTCACCAAACCAGTTGAGCAAGATCAGCGCGGCCACGCTGCCCACCGGAAACAGCAGCACCGCCAGGCCCACCCAGGCTGCGGCAGAGCGCTTCATGCGGCGTGCGGCCAGGCCCAGAAAGACCCAGTGCAGCACCAAGGCCGCAGCCAGCGCAAGCCCAGTGGCCACGCTGCGCAGCGGTGTGGCCACGGTGTGCTCGACCAACGGCGGGATGAACATGGC
>JANNEX010000676.1:0-1797 GCA_031379155.1 Rubrivivax sp. | reverse complement strand
CATCGCCGTGCCAGCGCAGCTATCCATCGTGGGCTTTGACGACCTGGAGTTGTCACGCCATGTGCAGCCCGCGCTGACCACGCTGCATGTGCCGACTGAAACGCTGTGGCGCACGGTGGCTGAGCGCGTCATTGCCGCGCTCGAGCAGCGGCCGGTGCAGGCCGCGACTGATTTGCAGGTGGAACTGGTGGTGCGTGAATCCAGTGGTGCTGCGCCACGCAGCAAAGGCTTGGCCAAAGGAAAGGCCTAAGGCAACCCTGATCAAGTCCCTCGCGGTTCGCGCATCCTCGCTTTGAGTGGTCTGCGGCGTTGCAATTCCTCGCCATAGCTTGGGCTATGGCTGTGGTTTGCGCCTTGCAGCCCATCCCAAATCGAGGCGCGCGCCCTCGCGGGGACTTGATCAGGGTCGCCCTAACGCGCCAGTTGCTGGCACACCGAGCGTGTGACATCGTCCGTGCGCGCAATGCCGCCCAGGTCACGTGTGTGCAGTTTGGGGTTGGCGGTGACGGCTTCGATGGCGGCCATCAAACGCTGCGCGGCCGCGTCTTCGCCCAGGTGCTCCAGCATCAACACGCAAGACCAGAACGTGCCCACCGGGTTGGCCAGCCCTTGGCCCATGATGTCAAAGGCCGAGCCGTGGATGGGCTCGAACATGCTGGGGTAGCGGCGCTGCGGGTCGATGTTGCCGGTGGGCGCTATGCCCAGGCTGCCGGCCAGCGCGGCGGCCAGGTCGCTCAGCACATCGGCATGCAAGTTGGTGGCCACCACGGTGTCTATGCTGGCGGGGCGGTTGACCATACGCGCGGTCATGGCGTCCACCAACTCCTTGTCCCAAGTCACTTGCGGGAACTCGAGTGAGACTTGCAGCGCAATTTCGTCCCACATGACCATGGCGTGGCGCTGCGCGTTGCTCTTGGTCACCACGGTCAAGAATCGGCGCGGGCGCGACGCGGCCAGCGCAAAGGCAAAACGCATGATGCGTTCGACGCCGGCGCGCGTCATGATGCTCACGTCGGTGGCTACTTCCATGGCGTGGCCCTGGTGGGCGCGGCCGCCGACACCGGCGTACTCGCCTTCGGAGTTTTCGCGCACGATGACCCAGTTCAGGTCAGCAGCCGTGCAGTTTCTCAGTGGTGATTGAATGCCCGGCAAGATGCGCGTGGGCCGCACGTTGGCGTACTGGTCGAAGCCCTGGCAGATCTTCAGGCGCAGGCCCCACAGCGTGATGTGGTCGGGGATGTGCGGGTCACCGGCGCTGCCAAAGAGGATGGCGTCTTTGTGGCGCAGCGCGTCCAGGCCGTCGCTGGGCATCATGACGCCATGCTGGCGGTACCAGTCGCCGCCCCAGGCAAAGTTTTCGAAGTTGAATTGGAAGGCGCTGCCCGCCGCCAGGGCTTGCAGCACCTGCTGGCCAGCAGGCACCACTTCTTTGCCGATGCCGTCACCGGGGATGGTGGCGATGTTGTAGGTTTTCACGTCAATTCCGGTGCGTGTTCATGCGTCTGGGCAGCGCCCCATTGTCCGCAAAGTGGGCCCGCTGGGCAGCCACTTCTCGCAGCGTGCCATGGGCCGCACTTTCAGACCGAGCCTGTGTAGACGCCCTGGCGCCGACGCGCTAAGGGTTTGCCGCAGGGAGTCAAGCCCCCTGGCGCTGCATAGGATGCTTTGGCAACATGCGTCGAGGCAGCCCCATCCTGGCCTGCCGATGCTGCCCTGCACAGCCACCCCTTTCGGAGGAATAGACATGAGCACCCTGACGTTGAAAGTCAACGGCCAGTCCGTCACCAAAGACATCGC
>JANNEX010000568.1:0-6492 GCA_031379155.1 Rubrivivax sp. | reverse complement strand
GCGTGACCATGCGCTGCACATAGTCGGGCTGGCGCGCGTAGTACTGCTCCCACTTGAGCACGCGGTCGCCGTCAAGATCGGGCATGGCCCAGGTGGAGCGGATGCGGTTCCACAGCAGGCCGCGTGTGGGCAGCGGCTCGGCGTCCATGGGTGCTGACGGTGGCAGTGGCGGGCTGACGGGTGGGTTCGAAGGAAGGGCGTCTGGCGCCGCGCTTGGGGTGTCGGTGGGCGCTGCTTCAGGCAGCACTGCCAGAGTCGGGGCAGGCGCCTCAGCATCGCTTGCCGCAGGCACAGCTTCTGTCGCGCCGCACACCACCGCGCTGGTCAGCAGACCCAGCCACGCGGCTTGTTTGAAGGCCGCAGCCAGGCGCATCAAAACCGGTTCTTCCATTCGCGCAAGGCGGCCAGCACTTCAACGGGCGCGCTGCCGCTGGCGCCTTGTGTCTGCGCCGCGTGTACCACGGCCGCTTCGCTGCAACGCAAGAAGGGGTTGACCTGCATTTCCAGCGCCATCGACGAAGGCAGCGTAGGCTGGCCCGCATCACGCAAGGCCTGGCAACGCGCTTGGTACTGGGCGCGCGCTTCGTTGTCGGGCTCCACCGCTGCCGCAAAGCGCAGGTTGGACATCGTGTACTCGTGCGTGCAGCACACGCGGCTGTCGCCGGGCAGTGCGGCGAACTTGGACAGCGACTGGTGCATCTGCGCCGGTGTGCCTTCAAACAAGCGCCCACAACCGGCAGAGAACAGCGTATCGCCACAAAACAGCAAGGGCTGTTGGGGCGCGCCAAGCTGGGTGTAGGCGATGTGGCCGGCGGTGTGGCCGGGCACATCCAGCACTGTGAAATCCAGGCCCAGCACTTGAATGGCATCACCTTCCACCAGCGGCGTGTAGGGCTGGGGGATGCGCTCGGTGGCCGGGCCGTAGACAGACCCGGTGAGGCGTGACCGCAGCGCGTCAACACCGCCCACGTGGTCGCCATGGTGATGGGTCACTAGAATGGCGCTGAGCTCAAGATGCAGCCGGTCCAGTGCTTCTTGCACAGGGGCAGCGTCCCCCGGATCCACCACCACGGCGCGTGCGCCGTCATGCAGCATCCAGATGTAGTTGTCGGCGAAGGCGGGCAGCGCTAGTAGATTCATCATGACGCGAGAGCAGTCGATTATAGAGTTGGGCAGTTGGCTGCAAACGGCGCCGGGCCGCTTGGTGCTTGAATGGGAACAGCAGCGTGTGGACGCGGCGGTGGGCGACATTTTCGGCTACCACGCGCTGCAGTTGGGCCTGCCCGAACTGCAAGGCCTGCGCAACAACCGCATGCCGCACCACTGGGTGGGCAGTGAGCACGTTTTGGCCACTGCGGGTCAAGCCCAGCTGCACTGCGAGTTTGACGCGCTGCCCTTTCCCAACGCCAGCCTGGACCTGGTGGTGCTGCCACACGCACTGGAATTGGCCAGCGACCCGCACCAGACGCTGCGTGAAGTGGAGCGGGTGCTGGTGCCGGAAGGCCGGCTCGTCATCTGCGGCTTCAATCCCGCCAGTCTGTGGGGCTTGCGCCAGCGTGCCGGCCATGTGCGCCGTGGTTTGGGCCTGGGGCGCGGCCAGCCGCTCTACCTGCCCAGCGATGGTGAATTCATCGGCTACTGGCGCTTGCGCGACTGGTTGCGCCTGCTCAGCTTTGAAGTTGAGCACGGCCGCTTTGGTTGTTGGCGCCCGCCACTGAAGTCGGACGTTTGGCTGGAGCGTTTTTCTTGGATGGACAGCGTGGCCGACCGCTGGTGGCCGGTGCTGGGCGCGGTCTACTTTGTGGTGGCCGTCAAGCGTGTGCGTGGCATGCGCCTGGTGGGCCTGGCGAAAAAAGAAAAGCGCCGCAACCGCGCCGCGACGGCCGTGGTCAGCCACCGCCAGCGCGAAGGTGCAGACCTGGAGATGTGATGTCAGAGGTGGTGATCTACGCCGACGGTGCCTGCAAAGGCAACCCCGGCCCTGGTGGCTGGGGCGTGTGGCTCAAGAGCGGTGAACACGAACGCGAACTCTTTGGTGGCGAAAAACTCACCACCAACAACCGCATGGAACTCACCGCCGTGATTGAAGCGCTGGCCAGCCTGAAGCGGCGCTGCTCGGTCACCGTCTACACCGACAGCGAATACGTCAAGAACGGCATCACGGTATGGGTGCGTGGCTGGAAAGAGCGCGGCTGGAAAACGGCTGACAAGAAGCCAGTCAAAAACATCGACCTGTGGCAGCGTCTGGATGAACTCAATGCCGGCCACAGCGTGACTTGGCGCTGGGTCAAGGGCCACGCCGGCGACCCCGGCAACGAGCGTGCTGACAGGCTGGCCAACAAGGGTGTTGACTCAGTGCTTTGAGCCACCGCGCCGGTTAAAGTTGGCCCATGTATTTACGGGCTGAGACATCGCTTTGAAGAAGTTGCACACCATCGTCGCCGTGCTGGGTATTGCTGTGGCGGGTGGCGCTGCCTGGTGGTGGCAAAAGCCCACTGCCAAGGGTGCGGAGACGGCGGCGGCCGTGCCTGCCAACCGTGGGCCTGGTGGGTCTGGTGGGCCCGGCGCACCTGGGGCAGGTGGTCCGGGTGGCCCCGCTGCTGTCGAAGTGGCCAAGGCCGAACTCAAGACACTCACCGATGAGGTGCAAGCCGTCGGTTCGCTCAAGTCCGCGCAGGGCGTGATGTTGCGCCCTGAGGTCAGCGGCCGCATTGCCAAGCTGGGCTTTGCCGACGGTGCGCGCGTGGCCAAAGGCCAGTTGTTGGTGCAACTGGACGACACCTTGCAGCAAGCGCAGCTCAAGCAAGCCGATGCGCAGGCCAGCATAGCCCGCACCAACTTGCAACGCAGCCGCGAGTTGCTGGCGCAGAGTTTCGTCAGCCAAAGCGCGGTGGACCAAAACCTGGCCGCGCTGCAAGTGGCCGACGCGCAAGTGGCCTTGGCTCAAGCCCAAGCCGCGCGCATGAAAGTGCTGGCGCCTTTCAACGGCACGGCAGGCTTGCGCGCCGTGGACGTGGGTGACTACGTGAAAGACGGTGCCGACATCGTCAACATTGAAGACCTCTCGGCGCTGACCGTGCAGTTCGCTCTGCCTGAACGTTATGTCGGCCGCCTGCGCGCCGGCCAGGCGGTGGACGTGACCGTCGACGCCATGCCCGGCCGCAGCTACAAGGGTCGTGTGCAGGCGGTCGATTCGCAGGTCGACGCCAATGGCCGCGCCCTGCAAGTGCTGGCCCAGGTGGCCAACCCCGGCGCGGTTTTGCGGCCCGGCATGTTTGCACGGCCGCGCGTCGTGTTCTCAACGCGCGAAGCTGCCGTGGTGGTGCCCGAAGAAGCCCTGGTGCCGCTGGGTGCCAAGCAGTTTGTCTTTTTGGTGGTCGACGGCGCCGAAGGCAAGCCCGTGTCACGCAAGCTTGAAGCAAAGCTGGGCTTGCGCCTGCCGGGTCAGGTGGAAATTCTGGAAGGCATCAAGGCCGGCGACAGCGTGGTGACTGCAGGCCACGGCCGGCTCTTGCGCGCTGACAGCGTGCCGGTGCGTGTCATCGACCTCAACAAGCCTGGCGCACCGTCGGGCAAGCCCGCTGGTGCTGGTGCTGGTGTTGGTGCCGTTGCTGCTGTTGCCGCAGCCTCGGGCGCCAAGCCTGCACCCGCGCAGCCCTGACTCGAGGCACACCATGCGCTTGTCTGAAACCGCCATCCGCCGCCCCGTGCTGGCCTGCGTCATGTCGCTGCTGCTGGTGCTCATCGGCCTGGTGTCGTTCAAGCAACTCAGCCTGCGTGAATATCCGCGCATTGACGAGCCGCTGGTCAACGTCTCGACCCGCCTGCTGGGTGCGTCATCTGAGGTCATTGAGTCGCAGGTCACCAAGCCACTGGAAGACTCGATCGCCGGCATCGACGGTGTCGACATCATGACCAGCGCGTCGCGCACCGAAAGCAGCCAGATCACGGTGCGCTTCAAGCTCAGCAAAGACCCCGACACGGCAGCAGCCGAGGTGCGTGACCGCGTGGCGCGCGTGCGCGGCCGCCTGCCGGCGGCCGTGGACGAGCCGGTGATTGCCAAGATCGAGGCCGACGCCACGCCCACCATCTGGCTGGCCTACACCAGCGAGACCATGGGCACGCTGGAGCTCACCGACATCATCAACCGTGTCGTCAAGCCGCGCCTGCAAACCGTGCCCGGCGTGGCCGACGTGCAAGTGGGCGGCGACCGGCGCTACGCCATGCGCATCTGGATAGACCCCGACCAGCTGGCGGCCTACAAGCTAACGGTGCAAGACGTGGAAGACGCGCTGCGCCGCCAGAACCTGGAAGTGCCGGCCGGACGCATTGAAAGCCGCCAGCGCGAATTCAGCGTCACGGCGCGCACTGACCTGAATACCGTGGCGCAGTTCAATGCCATTGCACTGAAGACGGTGCTGGGCCACACGGTGCGCCTGTCTGACGTGGCGCGCATCGAACAAGCCGCCGCCAGCGAACGCAGCCGTGTGCGCCTCAACGGTGTGCCCAGCATCAGCACCGGCATCATCCGCAACGCCACCGCCAACCCGCTGGATGTGGCCGACGGCGTGCGCGCGGTGATGCCGCTGATCCAGCGCGACCTGCCCGCCAGCGTGACGGTGGTGCAGGCCAATGACCTGTCGGTCTTCATCGACCGTTCGGTCAAGGCGGTCTACAAAACCGTGCTCGAAGCCGTGGTGCTGGTGGCCCTGGTGGTGTTTGTTTTCTTGCGCACGCTGCGCGCATCATTCATTCCGCTGGTCACCATCCCTGTCAGCTTGATAGGTGCGTTTTCTCTCATCGCGCTGGCCGGCTTCACCGTCAACACGCTGACGCTGCTGGCCCTCGTGCTGGCCATTGGCCGGGTGGTGGACGACGCCATCGTGGTGCTGGAAAACATCTTCCGCCACATCGAAGAAGGCATGGAGCCTTTCCAGGCTGCGCTCAAAGGCGTGCGCGAAATCAGCTTTGCCGTGGTGGCCATGACGCTGACCCTGGCGGCGGTGTTTGCGCCGCTGGCTTTTACGCCTGGCCGCACGGGCCGCCTGTTTGGTGAATTTGCCTTGACGCTGGCCGGCGCGGTGCTGGTATCAGGCTTTGTGGCCCTGACCCTAACGCCCATGATGTGCAGTAAGCTGCTGCGCCATAACCCCACGCCGGGCCGGTTTGATCGTTTCATGGAAAGCGTCTTGCAAGCGCTGGGCTCGGGCTACAGCCGCGCCCTGCGCTGGACGCTGCGACGCCGCTGGCTGATGCTGTTGGTGATGGCCGCATCAGCCGGGGGCAGCGCCTGGCTCTACACCACCGCCAAGACCGAACTGTCGCCGCTGGAAGACCGTGGCGTGATTGCCATGCCCATACGCGCGCCCGACGGTGCCACGCTGGAGTACACGGCGCGCTACCTGGACGCGCTGGAGCGCATCACCTCACAGTACCCCGAGTTTGATCGCCGCTTCTTGTTCATCGGCGGAGGCCAGGTTTCCAGCGCCTTTGGCGTGCTGCGCACGGTGGACTGGACCGAGCGCAGCATCAGCACACCTGAGTTGGCGCGCAAGCTGCTGCCGCAGTTTGCTGCGCTGCCCGGCATCACCGTGTTCCCGGTGACACCGCCCAGCCTGGGCCAGGGCTTTCGTGAGCGCGCCATCAACTTCATCATTGTCAGCGGCGACAGCTACGACAACATGGCGCGCGCCGCGCAGGCCATGCTGGCCGAGATGCAACGCAACCCCGGCATCGTGCAGCCCGACAGCGACTTGCAACTCAACAAGCCTGAGATCTTTTTGGAAGTGGACCGCGCCCGTGCCGCCGACATGGGCGTGTCAGTAGAAGCCGTGGCGCGCACCGTTGAAAGCATGCTGGGTGGGCGCGCCGTGACACGCTACAAACGCGACGCCGAACAGTACGACGTGCTGGTACAGACCACCGCCAGCGGCCGCACCACACCCGAAGACATCGACAAGATTTTTGTGCGCGGGCGCGGCGACACCATGGTGCCGCTGTCGGCCTTGGTGAAGGTGCGCGAAGCCGTCAGCCCACGCGAGTTGAACCACTTCAACCAGCGCCGCTCGGTGGCACTGACGGCCAACCTGGCGCCGGGCTATGCGCTGGGCGAAGCGCTGGAATTCATGGACGCCACAGCGGCCAAGGTGCTGCCCAAAGGCTACGCGACCGAGCTCAACGGCACCAGCCGCGAATTCCGCGCCTCGTCGGGTTCACTGCTGCTGGTGTTTGTGCTGGCGCTGCTCTTCATCTTCCTGGTGCTGTCAGCGCAGTTCGAGAGTTTCATCGATCCCTTCGTGATTTTGCTGTCGGTGCCTTTGTCGATGGTGGGCGCCTTGGCTGCACTGCATTTGTCAGGCGGCACCATCAATGTGTTTTCGCAAATCGGCCTCATCACCTTGGTGGGCCTGATCACCAAACACGGCATCCTCATCGTCGAGTTCTCCAACCAGTTGCGCCAGCAAGGCCGCAGCGTGCATGAAGCCGTGCAAG
>JANNEX010000563.1:0-3238 GCA_031379155.1 Rubrivivax sp. | reverse complement strand
CATCAAGGCGCAATCACCCGCAAGCTCGGAAAGTAGCTTCTAAACCTGCTGGCATCGCGCGCGAGCAAAGTCCAACCCTCCACCGCAGCCTGCGCGCCAATGAAAAAGTCAGGTACCACCTGCAGCTTGCTGCCGCCCCTTTTGCGGTACAGCGCGTAGGCCTTGGCGGCCAGGAAGAGCGCGGGGCGCGAGAACTCGCGTTGTTGCAGCGCCAGGGTGGCCACCGCGCTGTCCAACTTTTCAATCGTTGAAAAGCACAGAGAAATCTCGGCGTAGATGACGGGGTTGATGACCAGGGCGTGAATCTGAGCTTGGGCACGCAGTTGCTGGATGGACCACGCCGCCCAGGTGGGATCGTCTTGCAGCAGGTCCACCAAGACGTTGGTGTCGACCAGCAGCATCAGTCGCCTGCGCGCAGCAGCTTCATCAGGTCGTCGGTCTTCCACTTCACATCGGCGCGGCCTTGCACGGCGTCGAAGCGGTCTTTGGGCGGGCGGCGTGCGCCTTTGTTGGGGCGTCGCCGGTGCAGCACCACTTCGCCCGCCGCATTGACCGAAAACTCAACGGCTGCACCAGGCAGCAGTTGCATCTCGTCGCGGATGTGCTTGGGGATGGTGACCTGGCCTTTGCTGGTCAAGGTGGTAGCCATGACAATCCTTCGCAGTGTTACCTCTCGCATAGGTCGTAATACAAGCTGCCGTCGGCTTGGATGCAAAAGTCGCCGGTGCCGACGCTCCCTTTGGCCAAGCCCAGACACCGACACCCGCGTGTTTGGCGCTGGTTAACGGTAAAACGCCAACACACTGCCCTTCAACTTGATGAGCAGCGGCTGGCCCTTGCGGTCCACCGCTTTGCCCGCGGGCACCTTGATCCAGCCTTCGCTGATGCAGTACTCGGCCACATCGCTGCGTTCTTGCTCGTTGAAGCGGATACCGATGTCGCGCTCAAACACCGCCGCGTGGTGGTGTGGGCTGCGTGGGTCGGTGGACAGGCGGTCGGGCAGGGGCGGGGCTTCAAGCGCGGGCGGTGGGGTGTCTGTCATGGTCATTCTTCGTGTGCGTTTTTGGGTTCAAGCCTGCAAGCCCGCAAAGACGTTTTGCACGTCTTCGTTGGCGTCCAGCGCAGCCAGGAAACTTTCCACTTCGTCCAGTTGCTCGGCGCTCAGGCCGGCCGCGCTGATAGGGTTTTTGGGCCGGTAGCCCAGCTTGGCCGACAGCACGGTGAAGCCTTGCGGTGGCAAGGCGCGGCTGACCAGGTCCAGGTCGGCAGGGGCTGTGATGAACAGCGTGGCGCCTTCGTCGGCGGGGGCAAAGTCTTGGGCGCCGGCTTCGATGGCGGCCAGTTCTGCGTCAGCGCTGGCGGCGCCCCCTGGAGCAGGTTCGGCTTCGATCAAACCCACATGCTCAAAGTCCCAGGCCACCGAGCCCGACGTGCCGAGCTGGCCTTTGCGAAACAGCACACGCATCTCTGAGGCCGCGCGGTTGACGTTGTCGGTCAGGCATTCCACCATCACCGGCACGCGGTGTGGCGCAAAGCCTTCGTAGAGCGCGGCTTCAAAGTGCACTGCTTCGCCGGTGAGGCCGGCGCCCTTTTTGATGGCGCGTTCCAGCGTGTCTTTGGGCATCGACACCTTGCGCGCCTGCTCCACCACCAAACGCAAGCGCGCGTTGCCAGCGGGGTCGGCGCCGTGGCGCGCAGCGATCATGATGTCTTTGGCCAACTTGCCAAACAAGCGGCCCTTGGCGTTGGCCGCCAGGTCTTTGTGTTTGGCTTTCCACTGCGCGCCCATGGCGGTCCTTTGTCTTGTGCGAACTGCCGTCGCGCGGCTTGCGCGTGGTCTGTGGCGATGATTTTAGGTGCGGCGGCGCTGCTGGCCGCCAATGCCTGAACCGTGTCCAAGCCGTCTTGCGCAGCTCTAGGCACCCGGCTTGGCGCCACCGCGTGCCAAGCGCCAGACCATCAGCGCCAGGCCCGCCACACCGGCCACCAGCAAGGCCCACAGCGCGGCGGGCCGCCACAGTGCACGCTGCGCCTCGGTCTTGGCTTGTGCCACGGCTTCACTCACTTCGCTCCACGTGCCCAATGTGGCGCGGCCCAAGCGCGGCCGCTCTTGCGCCAGGTCTGGCACCAGGGTGGCCAGCGGCAGCGCACCTGGGACGGGTTGGCTGGCGCCAACCAGCAGCACATAGGGCGGCTGGCCTTGTGCCGCGAAGACCAGGCTGCCCAGTTGGGCCCGCACGCTGAGCTTGACGCTGTCGGCCGGGGGCGGCGCGGTGCGTGCATCGGCCAACAGGCGCACGTAGCGCACATCGCGCCGCAAGGTCAGCGGTGGTGAGCGCTGCACGTCGCTGCCCCTTTCGGTGCGATAGAAGACGGTGCCAGCGGCGTTTTGCCAGGGCGCGTCACTGCGCTCGCGCACCTGCACCTGCACCGGCAGCACACGCGTGCCAGCGGCCATCTGCAAATCAATTTGCAGCAGCGGCAACACGGCGCCCAGGTCAAAGTGCAAGGCGCGTGGTTTGTCTTGTGCGGACAAGGCGTTGTGCGAGCCGGCCGGCTCTTCGCTGGCGGCCACGTTGAATGCGTGCGGCGCTTCATGCACCACGCTGCGCGCGCCGGGCGTGGCCGCGCGTGCGCCGCCCAGCTGCGGCAAGCCCGTGCCGCTGGTCCACACCAGGCGCACAAAACGCTGCACGTCGGCGGGTAACAGCACGTCGGGCTGGGTCAGCGCCACGCCGCTGCTGGCCAACGCCATGACGCTGCCGCCGCTGGCTTCGCGCCAGCTTTTCAAGTCGCTGCTGTGCTGCAAGGTGTAGCTGGCGCTGAACTCGGCCGGGCCTGACCATTGCAGTTGCAAGCGTGCGGGAGCGGGGCTGTCCTTGGCGCGTTCGCCGAGGTCAAACAACCAGCCGGGTGAGGCGTTGGCTGACGTGGGCGCGGTGTTGGTGGGCGCGGCCGTGGTGGCACGCTGGTGCACCGTGATGCGCCCACCTTCCACCACCACGTCCACGGGCGCGGCCCATGTGCCACCGGCCGCAGGGCGCGGTGGCAGGCGGTACAGCGTGGCCGCTTGCCACTGGTCCTGGGCCTGCACTTCTTGGGCGCTGGGCGTGAGGAAGGCGAAGGGCACACGTTCGCCCTTGGCGTCTTGCAACTGCAAGTCGGCCAGGCCACGCTGCTGGCTGTGTGCATACACTTGTGGCGTTAGGGGCAGGCGCACAAAAGCGCCCGGCTGCTC
>JANNEX010000562.1:0-3511 GCA_031379155.1 Rubrivivax sp. | reverse complement strand
GCACGAACGCTGCCAGCAAACCCACCGCGACCATGGCCAAGAAAAAGACCCGCGAGCCCACCATCATCCGCCCCGATGACATTGACCCGCACCACCGCTGGGACCGCCCCTTGCAGTCGCCCGGCCACCGCAATGTCGACTTCGAAGAGCGCATCGACTACCGCCGCCTGCACAACTACCGCCTGGCCCGCACGCGCGCCGCGCTGGCCCACTCTGGTTTGGGCGCTTTGCTGTGTTTTGACCAGCACAACATCCGCTACACCACCAGCACGGTGATTGGCGAATGGGCGCGCGACAAGCTCACGCGCTACTCGCTGCTCACTGGCAATGGCGACCCCTATTTGTGGGACTTTGGCTCTGCCGCTAAACATCACCGCCTGTACAGCCCCTGGCTGTGCCAGGACCATTGCAAGGCCGGCCTGCTGGGCCTGCGCGGCGCGGTGGGTGGCGACGGCAAACTCTTTCGCAGCGCCGCGCGCGAGATCAAAGCCTTGCTCGACGCCGAAGGCGTGGGCGACATGCCACTGGGCGTGGACGTGGTGGAAGTGCCCATGATGCTAGAGCTGCAAAAGTTGGGCATTGACGTGCGCGACGCGCAGCAAACCATGCTGCAAGCGCGCGAGATCAAAAACATCGACGAGCTGATGCTGCTCAATATGGCCGCAGCCATGGTCGACGGCGTGTACCACGACATTGCGAGTGCGCTCAAACCTGGCGTCAAGGAAAGCGACATCGTGGCCCTGGCCACGCTGCGCCTGTACCAGATGGGGTCTGATTGCGTAGAGGCCATCAACGCCATCTCAGGCGAGCGCTGCAACCCGCACCCGCACAACTTCACTGATCGCATCATCCGCCCCGGCGACCAGGCGTTTTTCGACATCATCCATTCCTACATGGGCTACCGCACCTGCTACTACCGCACCTTCAGTGTGGGCCGCGCCACGCAGCCGCAGCGTGATGCTTACCAGCGTGCGCGTGAGTGGATGGACCGCACCATAGCGCTGCTCAAACCCGGTGTGTCATCGCACACCGTGGCGGCGTCTTTCCCCACCTCGCAAGAGATTGGTGTCGACACCGAGATGGACGCCTTCGGTCTGAACTTCTGCCACGGCCTGGGGCTGGGCTTGCACGAGAGGCCATTGATCTCGCGACTGAATTCGCTGGAGGAGCCGATTGAACTCAAGGTCGGCATGGTCTTCGCGGTCGAGACCTACTGCCCGGCCAGCGACGGTGTCTCGGCCGCGCGCATCGAAGAAGAAGTCATCCTCACCCCCAGCGGGCCCAAGGTGATTTCGCTGTACCCGGCGCAAGAGCTTCCCATCGCCAATCCTTACTGACTGCCCCACCCGTACCAGGAAATTTCATGAGCAACACAGCGCCCCACGTGGGTTGGATTGGTCTGGGCCGCATGGGCTATGCCATGGCCGAAAAACTGGCCAAGGCCGGTGTGCCGCTGACGGTGTGGAACCGCACGGCCAGCAAGGCCGATCCGTTGGTAGCCAAAGGCGCCAAGGTGGCCGCCAAGCTGTCCGACCTGGCCGCTTGCGACATCGTGTTTGTCATGGTCTCAACCTGGGACGACGTGCGTGAAGTGGTGGCCGGCGCGCAAGGCCTGCTGTCAGGCAAACAAGCGCCGCGCCTGCTGGTGGAGTGTTCATCCATCTCGCTCGAAGGCTCGGCCGAGCTGCGCGCTATCTGCGCCGCGCGTGGTGTGGACATGCTGGCGGCACCCGTGTCGGGCAACGCCAAGGTCATCAAGGCCGGCAAGCTGTCGTTTGTGTGTTCGGGCCCGCGCGCGGCTTTTGATGCGGCGTTGCCCAGCATGAAGCTCATCGCCCCGGCGGCCAGTTATGTGGGCGAAGGCGAGTTGGCGCGCATCGTCAAGATCTGCCACAACGTCTTCTTGGGCGTGGTGATTCAGTCGCTGGCCGAGATCACGGTGCTGGCGCAAAAGGCCGGTGTGCCGCGCCATGCGTTCTTGGACTTCATGAACCAAAGCGTGATGGGCTCGACCTTCTCACGCTACAAAAGCCCGGCGCTGGTGAACCTGGACTTCAAGGTCACCTTCACACCGAAGTTGTTGCGCAAGGACCTCGACTTGGGCCTGGATGCCGCGCGCCACTTTGAGGTGCCCATGCCCTTGGCATCAACCACGCGCGACCTCGTGCAAACGCTGATTGGCCAGGGTCTTGACGAAGAAGACTTTGCCAAGCTCATCGTCATGCAGGCGCGCGCTTCGGGCATCGAGCTGCAAGCCGAAAACGTGGCTGTGGACGACGGCCTGTCTTGACTTCAAGGAAACCCGCCATGCAACACAAGTCACTTCACTGGGCCGTTATGTTCGCCACCGGCTGCGTGTTGTCAGCCACTGCCTTGGCCCAGACCTGGCCCAGCAAACCGGTGCGTGTGGTGGTGCCTTTCACCGCCGGCAGCGCCACCGACATCCTGGCCCGCACCGTGGGCCAGAAGTTATCTGAACTGTGGGGCCAGCAGGTGGTGGTGGACAACCGCGCCGGAGCCGGCGGCACCATCGGTGCCGGGCAAGTGGCCAAGGCCGCAGACGGCCACACGCTGATGGTGCATTCTGCCGCGCAGGCCGTGAACCCATCCATCTATCCCACGCTGAGCTACGACACGCTGAAAGACTTTGTGCAGGTGGTGCCGCTGGGGGGTCAGCCCAATGTGCTGGTGACTGCACCCGCGAATGGCTACAAGACCCTGGCTGACCTGTTGCTGGATGCCAAGAAGCGGCCAGGCACTTTGAACTTTGGCAGTGCTGGCATAGGCAGCGGCACGCACTTCAACGCCGAAAACTTCAAGCTGGCTGCCGGCATTGACGTGACCCACGTGCCCTACAAAGGCACACCCGAAGCGCTGACCGACACCATCGCTGGCCGCGTGGCCTATTTCTTCTCGCCCATCTCGGCCGCGCTGCCGCAACTGCGAGACGGCAAGCTGGTGGCGTTGGCCGTCAGCTCCAGCAAACGGGCGGCTGCATTGCCCAGCGTGCCTACCGTCGCCGAGTCGGGCCTGGCCGGGTTTGAGTACAACCTGTGGGTGGCGATGTTTGCGCCTGCAAGCACACCGCCGGACGTGGTGGACAAAATCAACCGCGACGTCAACCAGGTGCTGCGCGAAGCCGATGTGCGCGAGCGCATGGCCGCGCTGGGCGCCGAAGCCATGCCCATGTCGGCGGCGGAATTTGAGCGCTTCTTTCGCAGCGAAATGGAAGACGCCGCACGCGTCGTCAAGGCTGCCGGCATCAAGGTGCAATGAGCCCACTGTTGTCTGTGCAAAACCTGCGCGTCGCCTACCCGGCGCGTGGCGGTGGTTTGCAAGAGGTGGTGCGCGGCGTCAGCTTCACGCTGGGCCGCGAGAGGTTGGGCATCGTGGGCGAATCGGGCTCGGGCAAGAGCCAAACCGGCCGCGCCATCCTGGGCCTCACAGCACCCGGCGGCCAGGTCAGCGCGCAAACGCTTGAGTTCAGTGGCATCGACTTGCTGCGCTGCCC
>JANNEX010000555.1:0-5102 GCA_031379155.1 Rubrivivax sp. | reverse complement strand
ACACACCGTGCAAGGCATGGTCACGCAGGTCAACGATGGCCAGACCTTGGTGCTCACGCCTGCGGGCAAGCCGGCCATGCAAGTGCGGCTGCGCGACATCGAAGCGCCTGAGCCCTGCCAGCCCTGGGCCCTTGAGGCGCGTCAGGCGCTGTCCACGCTGGCGCTGAACAAGGTGGCCAGCTTGCAGATCAGCGGCCGCGACGCGCTTGGCCGCACGGTGGGCGCCTTGATGATCGAGGAGATCAATGTCGGCAAGCACCTGGTGGAAAACGGCCATGCCTGGAGCGCACGCACACGCTGGGATCAAGGCCCGCTGGTCAAGCAGGAAAAGATGGCGCGTGCGCTGGCGCGTGGCTTGCACGGCACGGTGGGGGCTTTGCAGCCGGTGGAATTTCTGCGCCGCTTTGGCAAGTGTGCGGCGCCGCTGGCTGAGTCACCGGCAGTCGCCCCTGCCGCCAAAACAAAGCCTTAGCTCACTTCACCCGCACCCAACGCAACTCCATCGTGTCATTGGGCCACTGCACCACTTGCACCCTCTTGACCATGGCCCAGGTCAGGGTGCGGCGGTACAGCGGCACATAGGGCAGGTCTTCGCCGACCAGGCGCAGCACCGTGCTGACCATGGCGCGGCGGCGCGTCAGGTCGGCTTCAGTGCGCACGGCGTCGATCAGCTCGTCGAGTTTGGGGTTGCTGTAGCGCCCGGCGTTGAAGGTGCCCAGGCCGCTTTTGTCGTAAGTGCGAAACAGGCCATTGAGTGAATTCCAGGCGTCGGGCGAAGCCGTCCAGCCGTATTCGACAAAGCTGGCTGTGCCCTGCGTCAGCTTGGGAAAAAACTGGTTGCTGGGGCTGCTGCGCAAGGTCGTGCGTATGCCCACTTGCGTGAGCATGGCGGCCACCGCCTGGCAGACGTTTTCGCGCCAGGCCACGTTGACACAGTCCAGCGTGATGGCGAAGCCATTGGGGTAGCCGGCTTCGCCCAGCAGCAGCCGCGCACGTGCCGGGTCGTAGGGCAGGCGCTTGTCCAATTCAGGCGGCGAGCCGTCCACCAGCGGGCTGAGGAAGGCACCGGTGGGCACGGCCTGGCCACGCAGCACCTTGTCGATGATGAGCGGCACGTTCAGCGCGTGGTAGACGGCCTTTCTCACGCGCAGGTCTTTGAAAGGGTTGCGGCCTTTGACGTCACTGTCTTGCAGCTCGCCGCGTGCTTGGTCGAAGGTCAGGTATTGCTGGCCGATGTCGGCGGTTTGCTGCACGCTGATGCGGCTGTCGGCCTTCAAGCGGTTGATGTCTTGATAGGGCGGGTCGAGCACCAGGTCGACCTCGCCCGAGGCCAACGCGGCCAGTCGTGTGGCGTCGGATTTGATGGTCACGAAGCTGACTTCACCCAAGTTGCCGTGGCGCTTGTCGGCCCAGCCCCACCAGGCCTGATGGCGCGTTAGGCGGGTGCGTATGTCGGGCTCATAACGCTCGAGCTTGAGGGGCCCGGTGCCATTGGCATTGCGCACCGCAAAGGTCTCTTGTTTGCCGTTGAAGTCTTGCGCTTTGAGCACGCTGTTCTTCTCGCACCAGGCCTTGCTCATGATGGAGATGAACTGCAATTTTTCAGGCAGCACCGCGTCTGGCGCTTCAAGCTGGATCTCTATCGTCAGCGCGTCGAGCTTGCGGATGCTGGTCACGCCCTTGAGCTGAAAGGCACGCTGTGAAGGGGGCGCCAGCGCACGTTCCAGCGAAAACACGGCGTCGTCGGCGCTGAAGGCCGTGCCGTCGTGAAAGACGACACCCGGGCGCAAGCGAAAGCGCCACACCGTGGGCGCTGTCATCTGCCACGACAGGGCCAGGCCGGGCTCCATCTTGAAACGCTCGTCGCGGTTGACGAGCGGGTCGTAGATCTGGAACACCACGCGCGAGTGATAAAGCAGCGCAATGGCGTGCGGGTCCATGGTCTGCGGGTCGAAGGCTGACGCCACACGCAAGGCGGCCCGGCTTTCGCTGTTCTGGGCTTGCGCGGGCACCACACCGCTCAGGCTCAGCATCAGCAGGCACAGCAAGCGCAGAAAAGAGGTGCGGTTCACGACGGCAGGGTGCTCAAGGGGTTGAGGAACATTGTCCCCAACAAAGCACAGCGCGGGCCCTGCATGCGGGCCAGGCAAACCACTAAGCAATCGCCCTAGCTTGTGGCGACTTTGGCTTGGCGCGCAGCCTGCAAAAAGTCTTGCAAGATGGCGTTGTCGTCCAGCGTGTGCGGGTCTTGCGGGCGGTGAAATTCCGGGTGCCATTGCACACCGGCCACGAAGCCCGGGCCAGGGCGGCGGATGGCTTCCACCATGCCGTCGTCGGGGCAGCGCGCTTCCACCACAAAACCCTCGGCCAGGTCTTTGATGCCTTGGTGATGGATGCTGTTCGTGGTGGCGCCACTGATGCCGGGATAGAGGCTGGACAGGTGCGTGCCGACGACAAATTCGACGCGGTGAAAGTGCTGCTCGTACTGGCCCAGCTTGCGGTGTTCCAGCGCTTGTGGTTGCTGCGTGCGTATGTCTTGCAGCAGCGTGCCACCGTAAGTGACGTTGAGCAACTGCAAGCCGCGGCAGATGCCAAACACCGGTTTGCCGGCGGCCACAAAAGCGCGTATGAGTTCCATCTCATACAGGTCACGCACGCGGTCGCCCTGCCAGTCGGGGTGCAGCGGCTCTTCCCCGTAGTGCTGCGGCGCCACGTCGTTGCCGCCTTGCAGCACCAGGCCGTCCAGCGCGTGCGCGTAGTGATTGAGGTCAATGTCGCTGCGCAGCACGATGCTGTTGCTGTCCACCGCCGGCACCATCACCGCCATGGCGCCGCCATGCAGCACCCAGTGCGCGGCTGACTGCTCCAGGTAGTGCAGGGTCTTGGTCCAGACACCGGGCAGTGCCACACCGGCCGAGCCAGGGGTGTAGATGCGGGCCGACAGACCGATGAGCAGTGGGGATGGCATGGCGCGTTGAGGGGAAGAGCCGACATCGCCATTGTCGGCTTGTGCGATGGCTTAGTCGTGGCTCAGTCGCTGGCCGGCTCGCTGTCGTTGTTGTCTTCGTCACGCGCCTTCTTCACACGTTGCGCCAACTTCTCGGCCACCGGCGCCAAGTCTTGCACCAGTGTTTGTGCGGGTGTGGCGCTGGCCCATTGCAGCGCAGGCAAGGGCAGGGTGCTCATGTAGGCGGGCTTGCTCAAACGGTCAGTGCTGCGCTGCGTGAGCGTCAGCGAGATGCCAGCCGCCACCACGGCCGCACTGGCCAAGGCCGCGCTGACCATGCGCGCGCTGTGCGGTAGCACGTGCACCAGGTGGGCCCGCAGCATGAGCAAGCCCAGCACGGCCTGCAAAGGCCCGACGGCGCGCCACAGCCAGGGCCAGGCCAGGCCAGCGGCCAGCGGCGTCACGATAGCGTCCAGCAGTTCAATGCCCAGCACCCAAGGCAGCACGATGCGCAAGTGGCCCATGAAGTCAAAGCGGTGCTGGAACAGCTTGGAAGCCAGCGCCCAGGCGCCACACCAAGCGGCCAGCCCAATGGGCAGACCCATGGCCGCCGGCAGCCAGCGTGTCGCGTCAGCCCCTGGGTCCAGGTTGATCCAGTGTTCGCCCAGGCTGAACAGCAACAACATCACACCGGCCAGCACTGGCGCCACACGCTGCATGCCAGCCAGCGTGGGCAGTGGTTTTTCATCGGCCAGCGTGTCGCCGGGCAGGCGCAGGCGCAGGCGGGTAGCGCCCATCTGCCAGGTGGCGTCAGCCGGCAGGGGGATTTCGGCCGGCGCGCTGAGACGCTGTTGGCCGACTTGTGCGCCATTGAGGCTAGCGCCCAAAGTCAGCAGCATCTGGCCACTGCTGCTGGGCTGCAAGCTGGCGTGGTGGGCGGCGACAAACACATCGTCGATGACGATGTCGTTGTCCAGCGCGCGGCCCAGCGTGAGCGGCCAGCGTTGCACGCTGACGCTGCGCACCGCGCGGCCGTCGCGATCGAAAATCTCGATCAGCGCGACGCGGCGGGGCTGTTTGTCAGCGGCGGCGGGGGGATCGGAGGTGATGGGGGTGAAGGGTTCCATGCAAAGCCGTCCAGGTAATGCTGGGCCAAACGTTGCGCGCTGGCCAGGCTGATGCCGTGCGCGTCCAGCCGGCCCTGGGCACCGCTGGTGTTGCCGTCCAAGGTGGCCACCAGCACCATCATGTCGTGCAGGCCTGGCAGCTTTTTGTAGGCGCGCAGGCAGATCACGGCTTTGAGCGGCAAGGCCGTGTCATGTTTGCCGGCCGGCTTGCCACTGCTGACGGTGCGCTCGACGCACTGGCCGGCGGTGCGCAGGCGGTCGTCCTGGCCCACAAATTCATTGCCAAAGCTGCCCGAATAACGCTGCGCAAACCGCAGCGCGCCCAGCTTGCTGCCGTCGTAGGCTTCGTGGCGCACGGTGATGTAGCCGGTGAGCAGCGCGCCGTTGACAAAGATGCGGCTGTCCATCTCGCAGTCAGAGCGCTCAAACTGCAAGCCACGGGTGGCTTGTGGCGAGCCACGGCCCCAGCAACGCATCCACGTTTCTTGCGGCACCGGGATGGTGTAGACGGGGTGGCCCGCGTCGCGCCAGGGCTGGGCCATGAAACGCTCAGTCAGGTTGGCTTCGTGGGCCAGCAACTGGCGTGTGATTTCTGGCCAGGCCGGCTCGGTGATGGGCTGGGCGTTGCGGCCACGCGCGATGAGCGCCCGCACCGGGTCGGCCGGCACCAAAAAGCTGACCTGCTCACCGTCGCGCCGCGCCGCCACGTTGACGCCGATGAGGCGGCCCTGTTCGTCCAGCGCCGGGCCACCGCTCATGCCGGCGCTGAGCGAGCCGCCAAAAAACAGCGTCGGCATGAAGCTGCGCTCTGCGGGGCCGTTGTAGTTGCCTTCGGCCACCGCAAAGCCCACGTCAAGCGGGTTGCCCATGCTGAAGATGCGCGCGCCGCGTGGCAGTGCCAGGTCTAAAGGGCGCAACTCCACCGCGCCACGGCCAGCCAGCGGCGCGGCGTCGACCGGCTTGAGCAAAGCCAGGTCGTGCAGCACGTCAAAGGCCAGCAGTTGCAGCGCGCCTTGTTTGCCGTCCAC
>JANNEX010000554.1:0-7647 GCA_031379155.1 Rubrivivax sp. | reverse complement strand
CTTCAAGACCGACGGGCCACTCAACTTGCGCCTGGACCCCAGCGCCGGGCAATCGGCCAGCGAGCTGCTGCTGTCGGTGACGCGCCAGGGCCTGCGCGAGCTGTTGATCGACAACGCCGACGAGCCCCTGGCGCAGCCGCTGGCCGCGGCGCTGCAAGGGCAGTATCTGGAGACCACGGCGCAGTTGACGCGAGGATGGCGGTGCTTCGACAAAAGGAAAGTCGTCTACCACGCCCAGGTGCTGGGCCTTCATGCGCAGGATCACGCCGGCCAGTGAGCAGCGCAGAATTTCCGTGTCGGTAAAGCGTGGCCGGCCGGCAAATTCCACTTCGCTGTACAGGCGAATGCAGATGCCGTTGAGGACAGTGTTTTCAAGCGGCCTTTTTCCCTTCCCCATGGCACCCCGAACCCGGCACCCGACGCGTGTGAGTCGGTGTTGGAGGTGGCTGAGTTCTGTTGAGCGACGACAGCGCCGTCGAGCATCGCCTTTCTCGGGCGCCGTCTGCGGCTTATCCCTTGTCACCAGGCCGCTTCCATGGGTCCCGCAAACACTCGGACGCAGCCGGCTCCAGCGGCCCTGGTGTCTGGGTCGCCCAAACGGTCACGGTTGGGCAGCGTCAGGCCGCTTGCAGGACCTGGGCCTGGCCACGGGCAGGTGAGCAAGGCGTGGGCCTGGCCATCCTCAGTCGGCTGGACATCCGCTTGCAAGCGCAGCAGGCGCGCGGCGGGCAAGGCCGAGGTGAGTGGCTGGATCCGTTTTCAGGATGGTCGCGCACCGGACGCCCTGGCCTGTCTGCTGTTTGCCGATGCCTTCCCGCCGGCCGTGTTTGGCCTGCTGGGCGTGGTCGGCTGGGTGCCCACCGCCGAGCTCACCGTGCATGTGCGCAAACGCCCGGCGCCGGGCTGGATCCTGGGCCGGTTTTGCGCGCACGACCTCAGCGACGGCCGCGTCATCGAAGACGCGGCGCTGTGGGACAGCAGCGGCCAGTTGGTGGTGCAGGCGCGCCAATTGGCCCTGGTGCGGCAAGCCAGCAGCCCGGCCTGCACCGCGGTCACAGCCGGGTGCGCAGCTCGCGCACGCCGCGCCCGATGCGGCGCCGGATCAGCGTGCGCAAGGTCACACCATCGGCATAGCCCACCAGCGCCGCGATCTGGTCGACGCTGGCCTGGCTGGTCTGCAGCAGGTGCACGGCGCGCTCGACCCGGATGTCCTGAAAGTACGACAGCGGCGACTTGCCTAACGTGGAATTGATGCGGCGGGCCAGTGTGCGCTGGCTGGTCCCGCTGGCGCGTGCAGCGTCGGGCAGCGAGAAGCCCTGCGCCAGGTGGGCACGGGCCCAGGTCTCGAAGCGCTCGACCAGCGGGTCTTCGTGCGCCAGGTGATCGGTGATGGCAAACGCCGCCTGCGAGGGCCGCGGGTCCATCACCAGATAACGCGCGGTCAGCGTGGCCAAGCTGGGGCTGACGCATCGCACGCACCACAGCGCCAGATCCAGGTGCGCCAGCGCGGCCCCCACGGTGACGAAGCCACCCGACTGCACCAGCATGCGCGAGGCGTCGAGCGCCACCAACGGGTAGCGCTCGCGAAAACGCGGTGCGTGCCACCAAGTGGTGGTGGCGCCGTGGCCGTCGAGCAGCCCCGTTTCGGCCAGCAAGAAAGTGGCATTGCAGGCCGCGCCCAACACCGCGCCCTGCGCCGACCAGGCCTTGAGTTGCTCACCCGCCTGCAGCACATCGCGGCGTTGCAGCGATTCGCACACCGCGTCGGTGGACTTGTTGTTGAGTGCGGGCAGCAGCGCCACGTCGGGTGAGGCGCAGCTCTGTACGCTGGCCACCGGCACCACCAGCCCCTGGCCGGTGACGACCTTTCGTCGCACCGCCACCAGGCTGACGTCGAAGCGGGCTGCGGCGATCTTCTCCGAGGCCGCGATCGTGTTGGCCAAGGCCAGCGTGTCGAGCAAGGTCGACAAGCCGGTGTCAAACACCTGATCAAGAACCAGCACCGCAATCTTCATGGCGAAAACCATACCATAACTGTCGTTCTCGCCACTTGTTGGATTGCCGTTGACGGCCCAGCATCAAGCCCGTTGCCTTGACCACTGAACCGGCAACGGTCTCGATCCATGGCCAGAGACGGGAACCCTTTTAGCCATGACCAACCGTTTAAAAGTGCAGGAGACAGGCATGAGTGAGACGATCAAAAAATTGGCCGATGCGGCCGTGAACCAAGCCGTCAACGTGGCCGGCGGTGCGCCCGGCGTGGTGGCCATGGCCACCGACCGACAAGCGAATTTTTACGAAGGGGTGGCTGGCAAGCGCGAGCTGGGCAAAGACCAGCCGATGACCCTGGATTCGGTGATGGCCATCTTCTCCACCACCAAGTCGATGACCGGCACCTGCGTCATGCAGCTGGTCGAGGAAGGCAAGATCTCGCTGCACGACGTGGCCAAGAAGTACGTGCCCGAGATCGCCGAACTCCAGGTGCTGACCGGCTTCGACGCCGCCGGGCAACCGACCACGCGCGCCCCCAAGCGCGACATCACGGTCAACGACCTGATGCTGCATACGTCAGGGCTGTGTTATGAGTTCTTCAGCCACGACGACCTCAAGTACCGCACCGCCAAAAACATCCCGACCGTCGTCTCCAGCAGCTTTGCTGCCATCCGCACCGTGCTGCTGCACGATCCGGGCGAGCGTTGGACCTACGGCGTCAACATCGACTGGCTCGGTCGCGTCGTCGAGCAGCAGCGCGGCAAGCGGCTCGGCGAGGTGATGGGCGAGCGCATTTTTGCGCCGCTGGGCATGGTTGACATTGCATTCAATATGAGCGACTCGATGCGTGCCCGGCGTGCCGTGCTGCACGACCGCGCGCAAGACGGCAAGCTCACGCCGCTGCCCGAGCTGATCCTGCCGCAGCCGCCCGAGATGGACATGGGCGGCCACGGCCTGTACGCCACCGTGGGCGAGTACATGAAGTTCATCCGCATGTTCCTGAACGACGGCGCTGGCCCGAACGGGCGCGTGCTGCAGGCCAAGACGGTGGAGCAGATGTGCCAGAACGGCCTGCCGGCGGGCCTGACCAGCGGTGGCTGGAAGACCTCGATCCCCTCGCTGTCGAACGACGGTGAGTTCGATCCCGGTGTGCGCAAGACCTGGGCCTACACCTTCCAGCGCAACGAAGCGGCCACCGCCACCGGCCGGCCTGCGGGTTCGGTGATGTGGGCCGGGCTGGGCAACCTGTTCTACTGGATTGATCGCCAAACGGGCGTCGGCGGCTTCTGGGGTTCGCAGATCCTGCCGTTCCAGGACGTCGCCTCGTATCCGGGTTTCGTCGACTTCGAGACCGCGATCTACCGCGGCTTGAAGCGCTGAAGCCGTGCGCGCCCGACCGCGTTCGGGCGTGCACCGATTCGAAGCCCATCCACCATCAACTGACAACCTTATCCACACATGATTCTTTACGGCAACTGGCGCTCGCTCGCCACCTACCGCGTCCGCGTCGCGCTGGCCTTGAAAGCCATCCCGCACGAGGTCGTTCCCATCGACATGGCGGCCGGTGAACACCACGGCGCCGGCTTCAAGGCCATCAACCCGCAGGGCGTACTGCCCGCACTGGACGACGGCCACGGCAGCCTGCTGTTCCAGTCGCTGGCCATCATCGAGTACCTGGACGAAACCCATCCCACGCCGGCGCTGCTGCCCGCCGATGCGGCCGGGCGGGCGCGCGTGCGCGGCCTGGCCCAGATCCATGCGGCGGATGTGCACCCGCTGCTGGTGCCCCGGGTGCGCAACCACTTGCAAAAAGTCGCCGGCCTGGACGACGCCGCATTGCAACAGTGGATCGAGCGCGCGCTGTTGACCGGGCTGGCCGCCATCGAGGCCAACCTGGCCCACTCGCCCCACACTGGCATGTTCTGCCATGGTGATAGCCCAACCCTGGCCGACATCTGCCTGGCCTCGCAAATGATTGCCATGCAGTTGTTCAAGGTCGATGCGTCGGCCTACCCGACAGCGCAGCGCGTCTATGCGGCCTGCGCAAAGCTGCCGGCGTTTGCGGGTGCACATCCGTTGCAGCAGCCGGGCGCGCCCGCAAGCTGAGCCGCGCCGCCCCGGGCAGTTGCAAGCCGCGGCCGGTTGCACGCAGCCGTGGGCGGCCAGTGGCGCATTGAGGCAGATCAAACGGGTATGCTCCCGCAAGGACCCGGCGTGGCCGGGTTGTGGCCACCAGTAGGAAGGCTTCATGAGCACCCCAAGGCCGGCCGAGGCCGGCCGCCCAACACCGGGATCAATGAAAGTGGCAGTGCCACTTCGCCTTGAGAACCGGCGTCACACCGCAGCGGCGCTGCTGGCCCTGGCCGCCGCCGCCGTGCTGCCTCAGCGTTTGCTGGCGCAGCCCGCCCCTCGCCTGCAACGCATCGGCGTGTTGGTGCTGGCCGCGTCGGCATCGATCAGCCGCTTCACGGACGAGTTGCGCGCCACTCTGCGCGAGATGGGCTACATCGAAGGCCGCCACGTCGCCTACGAGGTGCTGTCGGCCGATGGCAATGTCGAGCGGCTGCCCGAACTTGCCGCGCAACTGGTGACCCACAAGGCGGATCTCATCATCGCCGGCGGCGGCAACGAGACGGCCTTGGCGGCGCGCCGGGCGACCCAGACCATCCCGATCATCATGACCAGCAGCATCGGCGCCGTCGAAGCCGGGTTGGTGCAAAGCCTGGCGAGGCCGGGCGGCAATGTCACCGGCTTAACGGTGCCGCGGGAGTTGGGCTTCAAGCAGTTGCAGGTGATGCAAGAGCTGGTGCCGTCCTTGTCGCGCGTGGCGGTGCTGGTGCGATCCGATTCGTCGGTGGCCAACTACCGCGGACAGATCAAAGCCCTGGCGCAGCAGCTCTTGCAGGTGATGATCGATCTGGTGGAGCTGCGCTCGCCCGATGACCTGGGCCAAGCGCTCGAGACGCTACGCGTACTCAAGCCCAAGGCGCTGATCGTCACGTCCGATCCGCTGCTGTATCAATTGCGCGAGCCCATCCTGGCCTTTTGCCGGGCCGCCCGGCTGCCCGACATGTACTCGGTACCCGATGTGGTGGACGCCGGCGGCCTCATCGCCTACTCGCTGAACTTGAACGAGGTCAACGCCATCACCGCGAGATTTGTGGACCGTGTACTCAAGGGCGCCAAGCCGGCCGACCTGCCCGTCGAGCAGCCCACACGCTTGGAGTTGGTGATCAACCTGAGTACCGCCAGGTCGATGGGCCTGAAGGTGCCGCAATCGCTCTTGTCGCGTGCAGATCGCTTGATCGAGTAGTTGATGCCCCCCACGGGACCGCCATGGACTTCGACTTCTCGGCCGACCAATTGCAGCTCAAGGAGCAGGCGCGCCGATTCCTCGGCGACCAATGTGACCGCACGGCGGTGCGCGCCGTGCTCGATGGCGCGCAGTCGTTCGACGCCAAGCTGTGGCAAGGCCTGGCCGACCAGGACTACCTGGGCGCGGCCATCCCCGAGGCCTATGGCGGCCTGGGCGCCGGCCACCTTGAGCTGTGCGTCATCGCCGAAGAGTTGGGCCGGGCGCTGGCGCCGGTGCCGTTCTCGTCGTCGATTGCGCTAACAGCCGAGCTGATCATGCGGGCCGGCAGCCCGGCGCAAAAGCAGCGCTGGCTGCCGGCCCTGGCCAGTGGCAAGACCATTGGCTGCGCGGCGCTGGCTGAGCGGCCTGGGCGGCTCACGGCGGCCAGCATCCACAGCCGCGCTGCGCAAGGCCGCCTCAGCGGCACCAAGCTGCCGGTGGCTGATGGCGACATCGCCCACCTGGCGGTGGTGGTTGCGCGCGACGCCGCCGACGACATAACGCTTTATCCTAGAAACGGCAGTTGACCACCCCCGAACCCATCGACAAGCCAGCAATGGCGCGGTGGATCGTTGATTTGGCAGACTCACCCAATGGGTGAATCGAGACGCGAGCGACAAGGGGCCCTGATTGAGGGTGACGGCGAGGCCGAGCAACTCCAGGCGGTGGACACGCTGGGCGGGCGCATGCACGTGGGCTGGGACGCGGGTGCTGCGGCAACGCCACACGGCCAGCTCGTCTTCTTTGCCGAGTTTCTCGCCGCCACGGGCGTGTTCGAGCGCTGGGTGTCGGCATGCCCGCTGGCGTACAAAAGCGGCAACGCCCCGGACAAGCGCGACGTGTTGGGCACCTTGATGCTCGGGCTGTTGGCTGGCCACCGGCGCTACGCCCACATCACCGCGCTGCGCGGCGACGCGGTGGCCGCGCAGGCTCTGGGCATGAACAAGGTGGTCAGCGAAGACGCGCTGCGCCGCGCGCTCGAGCGCATCGACGAGCCGGCGAGCACGGCCTGGATGCGCCCAGCGCTGATGCACTCGGTGCGTGAGTCGCTGAGCAAGCCCTGGGTGCTCGACATCGACGCCAGCATCAGGCCGCTGTACGGCCGCCAGCAAGGCGCCGAACTGGGCTACAACCCGGGCAAGCCCGGTCGGCCCAGCCACGCGCTGCACACCTTCTGGGTGGGCAACCTGCGCCTGGTGCTGGACGTGCAGGTTAGCTAGGGTCTTGCAGCACACCAGCGCGCATGCCAAGGCCGCGCTGGGCAGGCTGCTGGACGAACTGGGCGATGGGCCTGAGGGCAGGCGTCCGGCCCTGGTCAGGGGCGACTCGGGTTACGGCAACGAAGGCATCCTGCTGGAGCTGGAGAGCCGAGGCCAGCCCTACTTGCTGCGCCTGCGCCAGACCGCCAACGTGCAGCGACTGGTGGCCCAGCAGTTCACGCGGCAAGACTGGAGTCGGCCCGACAACCAAGGCTGCCAGATGGTCGAAGACCAATTGCAACTCCACGGCTGGAGCAAGTTGCGCCGGGTGGTCATTGTGCGACAACGCATCAAGGACGGCATCGCACGCGAGCGGCGCGTGGACGGCCAAGCAGCTCAAGCTGGACCTCGCAGGCCCGAGCGTGCACGAGGGCGAAAGGCTGTGGGAGTACGCGGTGATGGTCACCGATGCGAAGTACCTCATCGAAGCCATCGGCCAGCTCTACTGCGACCGCGCCGACTGTCGAGTTTGCGAAGCCCGCGGTTTCGACGAGTTGAGGAACCAATGGGGCCTGAGCGGCTTCACAACCCAGGACATCAACCGCTGTCAGACCACGGCGCGGGCCTGCGCGCTGGTCTACAACTGGTGGAGTTGGTACTGCAGGGCGGCCAACCCGAAGGCGCGCATGGAGGCCATCACCAGCCGGCCGCTGCTGCTGGCAGCGGTGGGACGGGCCACCCACAGCAATCGACAAACCACGTTGTACCTGACCCCGCTGCACGGCAAGGCGACCCTGCTCAAAGGGCTGATCGCCAATATCCGCGCGGCATTGCAGCACGTCAAGGCTGCTGCGGAGCAGTTCAAGGCAGCAGACCGATGGGCCGTGCTGCTGCGCTATGTCAGCGACAAGATTGCGCCAACGATCGGGCCGTTCAGGCCCCCAATTGCGCTGCAAGCGACGGGGTAACTGCCGGATCTAGGTTGAAAGAAAAGCCTGCGGTGTCCACGCGCGCCCCTTGCAGGCCACGCTGTTGCAAGGCACCGGCCACGGCCGTGGCGCGCGCTTTGGACAGGGCTTCGTTGAGCGCAGCCGTGCCGTC
>JANNEX010000528.1:0-6829 GCA_031379155.1 Rubrivivax sp. | reverse complement strand
CACGGCACTTGCACCGACCTGCCGCCGGTGCGGCGCTGAAGCGCCAGCATCGAGCAGCCGCGCAGCCTGATCGCCTCTGTTCGCCAGAAAGCAAGTTCGTGCGGCAGGCCGGGGTGATGACCGTACAGATCGGGTCTAAGGGCTTGGCGGCAGTAACAACTTGACGTGGCGACTGCGGGTTCTTACCGCCCCTGAAACAGGGGGGTTGTTGTGCCTCAGGCCGACTCAGACACTGCGCTCCCGGCCAGGCCGGGCAACGCGTAGCGGGTCCGCGCGCGAGCCATAGCCAAGCCACCGGCATCAGGGCCTACAAGGCCCTCAGGCAGGCCCCGACGCCGGCGCACTGGAGGACTTCCCCATGCCCCGTCAGATTCCAAGCTGGCGCTCGCGCCTGATGCTGACTCCATTGCTGGCGGCTGCGTTCGCGGCCGTGACGCTGACCGCTGCCGTTGCCGCTGAACCCGAGCCCGCGCCAGCGGCTGTGATGGCCAGGCCCTCTATCAAAGCTGCGGCCACCGACGCCGAAGCCGAAGAACGCGGCGGTGCTTTGCGCAGCGTGTTTGGCAACTACGTCAATGAAAACTACAAGGCCGCCATGCTGCGTGAGCTGGCCAAGAAGCAAGCGCTCTACCCCAACCAGACGGCGGGCGCGAACCACCCGCGTGGCATGCCGGTGTGGCAGTCGATAGGGCCGCGCACCGCCAAGTCGCAATTCAACTTTGTGCCCATTGACGGCATCGACAGCGGTCGCATACGCACCGTCCTGTCTGACCCCGGCAATCCCGACAAGGTCTATGTCTTGACCTCGGGGGGTGGCCTGTGGACGAGCAACAACTTCAGCCACGAGCAGCCGCGCTGGACGGTGTTGACCGACGGCCTGGTCAGCACCAGCGGCGGCGCTGCCGCGCTGGGCCGGCACAGCGACACGGTCTATCTGGGCGTGGGCGACCCCTTTGATGTGCTGACCACGGTGGCCGGCGTGATGGTCAAGACCAGCGACGGCGGCCGCAGCTGGGGCGCCTTTGTCAACCTGCCCGGCGCCACGTTAGTTCGCGATGTCAAGGTCGATACCTCGGGCGCGCAAGACGTGGTTTTTGTGGCCACCGACGTGGGCTTGTTCATCTCACGCGACGCTGGCAACACCTACGCCGCGTCCAGCGTGGGCCAGGCCGATGGCCAAGGCTCGGCCTGGAGCCTGGCACGCAGCAGTGCGGGCTGGTTGCTGAGCACCGTGTCGCCTGATTTCGACGCCTTCATTGGCGGCGCAGGCACGGTCTATTTGTCCAGCGACCGTGGTGTCACCTGGTCACCCGTACCAGGCGCGGCGGCGCTGGCCAACACAGGCCGCACCACTCTGGGGTTAGCACGCGCTGGCGAGTCTGTCGTCTATCTTGTGGCTTCTGACACCAGCGGCTTTGCGCAGGCCGATGTCTTTCGCTCGAGCAACGGCGGCCTGACCTGGGCCCCGCTGGGCCTGGGCGCCAAGCTGCCCAGCAACCCCAACTGCTTCCAGCCGGACATGAACGTGCTGGGCGGCCAGGCCTGGTACAACCAGATGATTGCGGTGTCGCCGGCCGATCCGACCCGCCGCACGCTGTACATAGGCGGCGACCTGTCGGTGGCCAAGAGCAGTGACGGCGGCGCCACCTGGAAACTGGTGTCGAGCTGGTTGCCCACGGCTTGCGACTTTGTCGAGCCCGCGCTGCCCTATGTGCATGCCGACAACCATGGCGCGCTGATCGACTTCGAGCGTGGCCGCGAACGCATCATCCTGGGCACCGACGGTGGCATCTTTGTGTCCTACGACGGGGCGCGCAGTTTTGACAGCGCCAAGAACACTGGCATCGTGTCGCTGCTTACACAGACCATCATAGGCACGCCCAAGCGCGAAGACAGCGCCATCACCGGCTTGCAAGACAACGGCACGCGCGCGCGTTTGCGCGGCTCAAAGACTTGGAACCAGGTGGTGGGTGGCGACGGCGAAGGCGTGGGCTGGAGTCAGGCCAACAATGCGGTGACGCTGGCCACGGTGCAGTTCGAGACCATCGTGCGTTACGCGCCTGGCCTGCCGGCCAGCACCGGCGACCCCAATGCCTGGCAAGACGCCATGGTGGGCATCGACTTCAGCAACCCCGACTGCTTCCCGTTCTTCACGCCCATAGGCACGCCATCGGCGAAGGCCGACCCCACGGGTTTGGTGTTCTACAACACCACCGGTTCCCGTCTGTACAAGACGACAGACGGTGCCGCCAGTTGGCAGCAGGTGGTGCAGTTTGGCAGCGTGGCTGTACCGGCTTGCATCATCCGCCAGCGTTGGCATGTGATTGGGCTGCACCCACGTGACCCCAAGCTGATTGCGTTGGCCGGTGCCGGCGGCCGTGTCATCGTGTCTGCCGATGCGGGCAACAGCTGGATCATCCCGCGCTTGACCACACTCATACCGGGTTGGACGGGCTTTAACTCGGCGCCTGGATGGTCGAACAATGGCTTGTTGTACGTGGCCTCTGAATCGCCGACGCCGGGCGCCGTGCGCATGGCCGTCAGCGCTGACCGTGGCCTGACCTGGCGCCGTGCCGACGGCGGCCTGCCCGACGTGGCGGTGTCAGATATCAAAGTCGACCCGCGCGACCGCAGTGGCAAGACGGTGTACGCTGGCACCTGGATTGGCGTCTACGTCACACGTGACGGCGGCGCCAGTTGGAAACTGTTTGGCGCCGGGCTGCCCAACGTGTCAGTGACGGGGCTTTACCTGTCGCCCGACGAAGACTTCCTGCGTGTGGCCACCTACGGCCGGGGCGTGTGGGAGATTGACCTGGAGTCGGGGCGTGATCGTTAGCATCGCTGACATCACTAACGTCTAAATGTGGTGGCGGGCGGGTGCTGTCTCTCAGGCCCGCCCGTACAGCCGCACCAATTCCGCCAGCCGCCCCGCATGCCAGGGCTGTACCTGGCTCCACTGAAAGCGCCAGCCCCACCAGCCGCTTTCCTGCCCAGGAAAGTTCATGCGGCATTCGCTGGGCAAGGCCAGCACGTCTTGCATGGGGTGCACCGCCGTGTCGGCCACGCTGGACATGGCGGCGCGTATCAGCGTCCAGGGCATGTCGTGGCCGTCGGTGGCCAGGTAAGCGCGTGCGTAGTGGCGCTCTTTGTCGCTGGCCGTGGCCCACCAGCCGGCGGTGGTGTCGTTGTCGTGCGTGCCGGTGTAGACGACGGTGTCGCTCTCGTGGTTGTGCGGCAAGAAACGGTCGCTGGCGTCACCGCCAAAAGCAAACTGCAAGATGCGCATGCCAGGCAGGCCAAACTTCCTGCGCAGCGCGTCGACGTCGGGCGTGATGACCCCCAGGTCCTCGGCAATGATGGGCATGGGCCCCAGCGCTTTGTTGATGGCTTTGAACAAGGCATCGCCGGGGCCAGGCTTCCATTCGCCTTTGATGGCCGTGGGCTCGCTGGCGGGAATTTCCCAGTAGCCGGCGAAGCCGCGAAAGTGGTCGATGCGCACGATGTCCACCAGCTCAAAGGTGCGCTTGATGCGCTCCACCCACCAGGCATAACCGTCTTTGGCGTGTGCGGCCCAGCGGTAGAGCGGGTTGCCCCAGCGCTGGCCGGTGGCGCTGAAAAAGTCGGGTGGCACCCCCGCCACGACGGTGGGCTTGCCGGCCGCGTCCAGTTCAAACAGATGCGGGTTGGCCCACACCTCGGCGCTGAGGTAGGCGATGAAGATGGGCGTGTCGCCAATGATCTGAATGCCCTTGCCGTTGGCGTAGGCCTTGAGCGCGGCCCATTGGCGGAAGAAGCGCCATTGGCAGAACTGCCAAAAGTGCAAACGCGGGGCATGCAGCTTGCGCGCTGTGGCCAGTGCGGCGGGCTTGCGCTGCGCCAGGCCAGCGTCCCACTCGCACCAGTCTTTCCAGCCGCAGGCCTCGCACAGGGACATGAAAAGCGCGAAGTCGCCCAGCCAGGAAGCTTGCTCTTTTTGGAACTGCGCAAAGTCGGCCTGCTGATCGAGCGTGCCTTGATCCGCAAACTGTGCGGCTGCCTTGGCCAGCCTGGCCATGCGAAAGGGATAGGTGATCGCATAGTCCACCTTTTGTGGCGTTAGGTCTGGGGGCGGCGCCAGGTCTGCAGCGTCCAACCAACCCTGCTTTTGCAGCTCAGCCAGGTCGATCAGCAGCACGTTGCCGGCGAAGGCGCTGTTGCTCATGTAGGGCGAATTGCCGGGGCCAATGCCGGCCAGCGGCAGCAACTGCCACATCTTTTGGCCGGCGCCCACCAGCCAGTCAACGAAGTGGTAAGCCTCAGGCCCGAAGTCGCCCGAACCATGCGGGCCGGGCAGTGAGCTAGGGTGCAGCAAAACGCCGCTGGCGCGGGGGAAGCGCATGGCTGTGTCCTTGATGGAGCTAACTCTTGAGTGGGGCGGTATCACGCAGCAGGACGACACTGCGCGAGGGCAAAAGGTATTCAATGTTGTCGCCGCGCCGCCATGCGTTGCGGCCCGTGCCGCTGGTGCTGTCCAGCTCGCACACCCACTGGCCGGGTGGCAGCACAAAACTGGCGTCCATGTCGCGGCCATTGATCATCAGCAGCAGCGGCTCACGGCCACGGCCTGGCGCGGCAATCCAGGCCGCCAGGATGCGCGACATGCGGTTGTTCCAGTGCTCAGGCGTCATGGGCTCACCGGTGCGGCGCAGCCAGGCCAGGTCTTGGCGGCCGCGCGCGTCGGGAAGGCCCGTGTACCAGCGGCCGTCCAGCGGCAACAAGGTCTTGCGCAAGTGCAGCAAGTGGGCGGTGTAGTCGATGAGGGTTTGGTCGGCCTGCGCCCAGTCAATCCAGGTGGTGTTGTTGTCTTGGCAATAGGGGTTGTTGTTGCCGCCTTGGCTGTGGCCCAACTCGTCACCGGCGGCCAGCATGGGCGTGCCTTGCGCCAGCAGCACGGTGGCCAGCAGGGCGCGTTTCAAGCGCGCGCGGCGGGCATTGACTTCGGGGTCACCCGTGGGGCCTTCCCAGCCGCAGTTCCAGCTCAGGTTGTTGGCGTGGCCGTCGCGGTTGTTTTCGCCGTTGGCCAGGTTTTGGCGCAGGTCGTAGCTGACCAGGTCATGCAGCGTGAAGCCGTCGTGGCTGACGATGTAGTTGACACTTTCCAGCGGTAAGCGGCGGCGCTCTTGCAGCAAGTCGCTGCTGCCGGCCAGGCGCAATGCAAAGTCGCCGCGTGTGCAGTCGCCGCCCAGCCAGAAAGCGCGGCTGGTGTCGCGAAAGCGGTCATTCCATTCCAGCCAACCGCGTGGGAACTGGCCCACCTGGTAGCCGGCGGGGCCGATGTCCCAGGGCTCGGCAATCATCTTCACACTTTGCAGCACCGGGTCTTGCAGCACGGCTTTGAAAAAGGGCCCGTCGCGCTCAAAGCCGCTGTGGCCACGGCCCAGCACGGGGGCCAGATCGAAGCGGAAACCATCGACGTGAAAGTCCCGCACCCAGTGACGCAAGCTGTCCATCACCATCTGCAAGACACGCGGGTGGCGGATGTCTATGGTGTTGCCACAGCCGGTCCAGTTTTCGTTTTGATCGCGGTGCTCAGGTCTAAGGCGGTACCAGCTCAGGTTGTCCAGCCCGCGCCAGCTCAGCGTGGGGCCACGCTCATCTCCTTCGGGCGTGTGGTTGTAGACGACGTCGAGCAGCACTTCCAGCCCGGCCGCGTGCAGGCGCTGCACCATGCGGCGAAATTCGCCACGCACATCCGGGCTGCTGGCATAGCGTGGGTCGGGGCAGAAATAGCCCAGGGTGTTGTAGCCCCAGTAGTTGACCAGGCCACGTTCGACCAGGTGCTGCTCGTCCAAAATCTGCTGCACCGGCAACAGGCTGACGGCGGTGATGCCCAGGCGCTTGAAGTGGGCCAGCGCGGCGTCAGAAGCCAAGCCGGCATAACGGCCTTGTTCAGTGGCAGGCACACCCGGCATTTGTTGCGTGAAACCGCGCACATGGGTTTCCAGGATGACCGTGTCCAGCAAGGGCGTGGCTGGGGGCTTGTCGCCTTGCCAGTCAAAGCTGTCTTGCACCACCCGCGCCTTGTGGGCCTGGCGTGCGTTGTCGCGCGTGTCCATGTGCTGGGGGTGCTGGTGGTCGGCGCCGAAGTGCGCCGCGCGCCAGTCAAAGCCACCAGAGCTGCCAGAGCTGCCAGAGCTGCCAGAGCTGCAATTCGGGCCGACGATCTCGCGCGCCCAAGGGTCCAGCAGCAGCTTGTGCGGGTTGAAGCGGTGGCCTCGGTCGGGCCGCCAGGAGCCGTGGGCGCGCAAGCCGTAGATTTGCCCTGGCTGCAAGCCCAGCACGCGGCCGTGCCAGACGTCGCCCGTGTGGCAAGGCAAGGGCAGGCGCGCGACTTCGACGTGGCTGCTGTCATCAAACAGGCACAGATCGATCTGCGAAGCGTGCGCCGAGAAGACCGCGAAGTTGACGCCGGGCCCGCTGTCGTCAAGCTCGAAGCTGGCGCCCATGGGCCAGGGACGGCCGGCCTGCATTTGCGGCACGCTGCCGACAGGCAAGCCCGGGTTCAGGCGGTCCATTCGAAGAAGACAGTCGCCAGCGGCGGCACATTGATGACGATGGACTGCGCGCGGCCGTGGCTGGCCACCGCAACGCTGTGCGCCACGCCCAGCGGCAGGCCGACATTGCTGCCGCCGTAGTGGGAAGAGTCGGTGTTGATGCGCTCGGTCCAGTGGCCTGCCAACGGCACGCCCAGGCGCAAGCCTTGGTGCACGACGGGAGCGAAGTTGCACACCACCAGCATGTGTTGACCTTGACGGCCTTTGCGCACAAAACTCAGCAGGCTGCGGCCGGC
>JANNEX010000516.1:0-3689 GCA_031379155.1 Rubrivivax sp. | reverse complement strand
CAGCGAACGCGCCGGGTTGCTCAGCGCCAGCAGTCGGTTGCTGTCGGCCGCGACGGTGTAAACGCGGGTGCCAGCGCCTGGGCTGCTGGCCCGCACGCGGTTGCCGTTGGCGTCGTAGCCGTAGGTCCAGTTGCCGGCTGTGCTGCTGACTTGCAGCAGGCGGCCCAGTTCGTCGTAGGCAAAACTCTGGTTCAAGGCCGAGGTGGCTGGCGTTGCCGCGCCACTGATCAAGTCCCGGTGGGTGTAGCTGCTGATGCGGTCGGCGGCGTCATAGCTGATGTCGCGCACCGCGCCGCCCAGGGTGTAGCGCACCATGCGGCCCGAGCTGTCAAACACCCGTTGATGCGCCCTGGGGCCGCTGCTGAACTGCCACTGCCACGCGCTTACCGCGCCAAAGGGCTCGTTCTGTATCTGGCCCAGCAGCGCCACGGGTGACGCACCTGCCGTTTGAGCCATGCTGATGCTGGCGGGCAAGCCGCCCACATGCGGCATCGACACCACTCGGCCAGACGGATAGGTGATGCTGACCACATGGCCGGCAGCGTCGTAGCCGTAGGTGGTGGTCAGAGTGAGCGGGGCGCCGTTGAAGTTCGAGGCCTGTTGTGTCAAGGTGGTGAGGCGGCCCTGGGCGTCGTAGCCGTACCAGGCGCTGCCGTTGGTATAGCTGGTGCTGGTCAGGCGGCCTACGCCATAGCCAAAGGCCGGGCCGGTCTGGTCGTAGAACCAGTTGTGCACTTGACTGGGCTGGCCCGGCTGGGTGTAGACCACCGAGGTCAGGCGGTTGAGCGCGTCATAGGTGTGCGTGGCCAATGCACCACGGCTGTCGACGCGCGTCTTGAGGTTGCCTGCCGCGTCAAACGTGTGGCTGGCGCTGCCGGTGTCGGGGCTGAGCAAGCCGGTGCTGTCGCCCAAGCCGTTGCGGGGCGACTGGGTCACCAGGCCGCGCGGGTCGGTGACCTGGGTCAGGTCTTCGCGGCCGTTGTAGTCCAGCCGGGTGATGCCGGCGCGGGCGTCAGCGGTCTCGCGCAAACGGTGCAGCCGGTCATAGCTGTAGCTGGTGGCCAGGCCCAGGCCGGGCACGCCCGGGGCCTGGACGGTGCGCTTGGGGTTGCCCTGAGCGTCGTATTCCAGGTTGACCACGGGCGCGGGTGACACGGGTGGCGCGGGCAGTTGGGCATGCACCGGCAGCAGGCCCGTCAGGGCCACCAGAGGCAGCAACAGCGGCGACAGGGGCAACAGCGCCCAGCCGGTCAATGCAGTAGACAGATGCAGGGTGAAGGGGCTGGCCATCGCCCTCACTCCCGGCCGGTGACTTGTTGCACGCGGCCCAGCGCGTCGATGCTGCGGCTAAGCACCCGGCGCAGGCTGTTGCTGGGGTCTCGCACCTCTTCGGCCGTGCGGTTGCCCATGTTGTCCAAGGTGTAGCTGATGCTGTTGCTCAGGCTGTCGCTGACACGCACCAGGCGGTGGGCGTCGTCGTAGTCTTGTTGCACCCAGCACAGGTCGGCCTGCGTCGTGCGTTTGGGCCAGCCGGTGGGCCAGTACTTGTACACCGTGGTCTGGCCTGCGGTACTGGTGCTGGTCAGGCGCTGACGGGCGTCGTAGGTGTAGTTGGGGGGGCACGGCGTCATGTCTTAAATCTAAACCGCTGACTTCAAGTGCTAGCTCTGGAGCGCACCTTGCTCCGCGCTCCCCGCGGACTCGGCGCGGGCCTCGGTGTCAAGTCTTGCCAATTGCCCCCAACTGCAACGGTGCCGCAGCCTGAGCCGGGCTGAGGATCGGTATGCCGTTGAACTGCTGCAGCACAAGCAGATCGTTGTCGCCGGAGATGATGAGATCGGCCCGCGCGGCGATGGCCAGTGCGAGCACCTCATTGTCATCGGGATCGCGGCACACCGGCTGGGGCAGCGGCGGCGGCTCGATCACCTCGGCGAGCTGCCGCACCTCGGCCAGCGCCTTCTCGCGCGAAGTGTTCGAACGCTTGAGGATCGTGTCGAACTTGGACCGCCCAAGCACGTCGGCCAACTCCGCCAGCAGTGCGGGGCTGCTGATGAGGCTGAGCGAGCCGCTGCGAACTTGAGCCAGCAAGGCATGCGGCGCGGCGCGCCACAGCAGCCCCGCGATCAGCACATTGGTGTCAATGACCGCCCTCACGACGGCAGCGAACCCCGTTGCCTCCGTTCTGCGCGCGCGGCCTTCACCTCTGCATTGATCTTCTCCATCGACATGGGCTCGACGCCAGCGGCGGCCACACGGTCGGCAATGGCCAGAAGCGAGTCGGCCGCCTGCTGCCGCTTGAGCGCATCGGTCAACAACCGGTCCAACGCCTGCGGCGTCAACAACCCGGCTGCCCGCGCGGCCTGCGCCGTCGCCTCGGGCAACTCGATCTGAATCGTCGTCATGGCTTTAGGCCTCCGGTGTGCTTTGAGCGCTGGCGCGTGAACCCGTGCGGGCGTTCATCTGTTGGCGCCAATCCAATTTTGACCCAGGGATGGGTGCTGACCGCGTGATGGTCAGCGGTGAATAAGTGTAGGTCTTTGACTGGTTTTGTGATCACTAGGTTTTGTGATCACCTGGATTGACTGTTGTTCGTGTTGTTCGCGTGGCGGAAGACTCGAAGGGCGTAGCCCGTAGAGGATGCCCCCGCGCGGCCGAGCATCAGGCACCGGCCTCATGGGGTGGTGTCTGCTTATCGGCCCTGCGCACCTGCTCACGTGCCTTGATGCGCCTCTTGGCCACCGGTCTGCTGTGCAAGAACCGGTGGCTTTCGTTGCCCGTCTCGACTATGCGGCAGTGGTGAGTCAACCGGTCCAGCAAGGCCGTGGTCATGTTCGCGTTGCCGAACACACTGGACCACTCAGCGAAGTCCAGGTTGCTCGTGGTCATCACGCCGGTGTGCTCGTGCGGTTTTGACAGCAGGTGGAACAGCAACGCCCCGCCGGCCTGGCTGAAGGGCAGGTAGATGCCAGCGCAACCATCGCCACCAATCTGGGTGAACAAGGCAGGGGCCGCGCGGCGTTCATGCCGCGGACGATGCGCATCGGCCTTCAGCGCCAGCTTGATCGTCTCAGCAAACGCCGTGAGCTTGCCCGGCGAACCGTTGCACCGGTGCTTCGGCTCCGCCAGCACCGGCGCCTTCAACCACTTGGGTACCGTGTTGCGCGACAAACTCGTCAGCCGCACGGGCTTCCGAACAGACTTCTTCTCGCGGAAATGCATCCGCTTGACCTTGCCAATCATGGCCAAGGTGATCACTCCTTCTCCCCTGCTCAAGAAAGAGGCAGGGTAGGTGAAACACCTGGGTCAGTTTTGGGCTGGCACTATGCCTCCAAGTGGGTCAGTTTTCGGTTGGCGTCAACACACGCTGACCATCGAGGAGTTCAGGGCTTTAAGGTCGCAGTTTGCGACCTCAAACGACCAGGCTCCAGGGCGTGGCGGCCAGCGCTATGCGCCGCGTGTGTTCACCGAGCATGGCGCGCTGATGGCCGCCACCATCCTCAACAGCCCGCGGGCGGTGGAGGTTTCGATCTACGCCGTGCGCGCCTTCGTGCGGCTGCGCGAGCTGGCCAACTCGCACGGCGAACTGGCCAAGCGTCTGGCGGGACTCGAAGACCGAGGCGCTGGCCATGAACCACGACACCTTCAGCCGCAACACGCGCAGTCACCTCAAGCAGGTCTTCGATGCGCTG
>JANNEX010000509.1:0-7830 GCA_031379155.1 Rubrivivax sp. | reverse complement strand
CAGCGCATCGATGTCGTCGACGCCGAAAAGGACGAACTGACGCGCTTCTTGCGCAAGGTGTTTGAACGCCGCCAGCAACGAGAGAATCAGCGTGAGAAGGCGGCATCAAGATGAGCACCCAAGACGCCCGCAACCGCCTGCCGCGCGAACCCTACCCGGGCTTGCGGCCCTTCCTGGACTTCGAAGCCGCGCTGCTCTTTGGCCGCGAACGCCAGGTGCGTGAAGTTATTGAGCACCTGCGCCTGACGCAGTTTGTGGCCGTGCTGGGCGGCTCGGGTTCGGGCAAGAGCAGCCTCATCCACGCTGGCGTCATGCCCGAACTGCGCAGCTTTGGCATCCCCGGCGCCGGTGACCTGTGGCTGCCCATGACCTGCACGCCGGGCACCAATGTCTCGGCCTCCGACAGCGCCGCCAAGCTGCAATCGCCAGTGACACGCCTGGCGCGGCGTTTTGCCAGCTTGTTGACTTCACGTGGCAACGAAGCGGCCGACGCACAACGCATCATCGACATCGCCAATGTCTTCAGGCAGGAAGCCGGCTTTGCGCGCTTGCTCGATACCTATGGCGCTGAGCTGGCTGTGCCCACCGGGCCCAACCCGGCGGATGCGCGTGTGCTGTTTGTGCTGGACCAGTTTGAAGAGATCTTTCACCCCACCAACAAAAACGTTGCCGACGCGTCCTTGTTGGTTGAACGTGTGCTGGACCACTTCTTCAAGCCGCACCCGCGCTGCTACGTGGTGCTGACCATGCGCAGCGAACACCTCAACGACTGCGCGGCTTACCTGGAACTGCCCGACGCCATCAACAAGTCGTCCTACCTGATTCGGCGCCTCGACCCCGATGAACTGCGCGGCGCCATCACTGGCCCGGCGCAGCGCTTCTTGCGCCTGGTCTCGCGCAGCGACGGTGAAGTGCGCACGCTTCCCGAACAGGTGGTGTTTGAAGAGGCGGTGCTGGAGCGTTTGCTGCGTGACGTGCAAGCCATCACCCACGACCCTGACCACTTGCCGCTGCTGCAACACCTGCTGGCGCGGCTGTGGGAAGCCGCGCTGGAGCGCCAGGACATGGACGTGCCAGTGCCGGCCACCATCACCATGGCCGACCTGGTGCGCGCCGTCAATGCCGCCGTGCGCGACGAGATGCAGCCGCTGGACGACAAGCTCAACACCCTGCGTGCCTGCGTGGAGAACTGGCCAGAAACGCTGTACCAGTGGCACGACCCGGCCAAGCGTTTGTTGTTCGACAAGCTCTTCAGCCAGCTGGCCTTCAAAGACCCCAACACGGGCCTGTATTCGCAGCAGCGGCTGGACGTGGACGCGGCCGCTCAGTGGCTCGGCCCGGGCATGGCGCGTGCTGACTTGCGTGCGCTCATCGCCGAAGGCTTTCTCGGCTCGGTGGACTACCTGTTCTGGGACGACGAAGACCCCGGGCGCGTGACGCTGAAGGTCTCGCACGAGTCTTTCATTCGTGGCTGGGCGCGCTTTCGCGGCCTCATTGATGCCGAGTCTGCGCAGTTCGATGAATTCCTGGGCGTGCTGCGCAAATGCGCGGACTGGTCTGCAGGCCAGCGCAGCGAAGACTTCTTGCTGGAAACGGGTGAGCTCAAGCGCTTGGCTGACAGCGCCTTTGGCCAGCGTTTGCAGCAAGCTGACAAGCGCAATGCATGGCGTCGCTTCTTGGCGCTGGACCGTGACGGCGTGCGCCTGGCGCGGCACGAGCCCGAGCTGGACGACTTCTTTGGTGCGTCGACGCAGCGCCAGGCCGACCGCCAGCAACGCGAGACCCGCGCGCGCCAGGGCAAGCGCTGGGCGGTTGCCATCACGGTGCTGTTTGCGCTGTTGCCCACGGCGCTGTTTGCGGTGTTTGTGCAAGGCCCCACCATGCGCCGCGCCGAGCTCTTGTTTGACGCCGGCAACCGCGCCAACCGCGCCACGCTCAACCCCAGCCAGAGCAAGGTGGGCGACGGCGCTAACACGTTGGACTCTTTGCTGCGCGCGGCCGAACTGGTGGAAGCGGCGCGCAGTGGTGACGATTCGCTGCGCATGGGTGTGTCGCAGTTGCTCTTGAAGGGCCTGGGGTCGCTGCCCTTTTTCAAAGACCAGCGCGACTTTTTGGCCAGTGTGTTCACACAGGCTGAGCCGCCCGTCAACGGCACCTTGCGCCAGTTGCTGACGGGCGCGGTGTGGCGCGCAGCGCCAGTGAGCGCGACAGCGCCCGAAACCACGCAGGCCCAGGCCCTGGCCATGCCGCACCTGCGCGAGGACGCGGGTTGTTTCATCGCTGGCGCGGCCAGTGAGACCGAGCCGCGTGGCCGCCTCTTCATCGCCCCAAGGCGTGACGGCAACGCGCAAGACACACGGCCCTTGCGTGCCCTGTTTGTGCCGCTGCGCAAAGACCGTGCAGTGGAAATTTTCGGCGCCGCTGTCGACCCCGTCAGCGGCCTGTGCACAGCGAGCGCCGTGGTGCTGTTCAGCCCCGAAGCCTTGGACTCACGCGTGGTGTTTGATGCCGGCCTGCGCTACTTCTACTACACCGTGCAAGGGGCCAGCAGCCCGCTGCCCAGCGTCATCGTGCAAGAGATTGATTGGGAACGTGGCCACGACGGCCAGGTGCGCGCCTCGCAGCGCCAGACGCTGAGCATCATCACCGACCCCGAAGCCGTGGCCAATGTGGTGGCCGTGGCTGGCCCCGCGCGTGTGGCCGTGGTGCCCAGCTGGCGTGTGCCGGGCGGGCGTCAGGTAAAGATGGGCGAAAAATGGTGGCGTGTGGTGGCGGCGCAGGCGGGCAGGGTCGAGGTCTCGCCCAAGGCAGACGAGTTGCTGGCGCTGCAAGCGTCAGCGCCCGCATCGGCCTGCTTGAGCCTGGCCAAGTCTTTTGCCGACATGCCAGGCTTCAAGCTGCAGCACTTTGAGTCCGCGCAGCACTGCTTTTTGGTCGCCCGCAGTGGGCCCTTGAATTCAGGCGACAGCAGCCGGCCCGACCGCGAAGAGCTTCGTGTGGCCGTGCATGAAAAGCCGCTGCGCAACGTGGGCGAGCGCACGGCCGACACCTTGCCCGCGCCGGTGGCCGGCCTGGTGCCTTTTGCGCGCGTGGCCACGCAAGAATCCAGGCCTGGCATGGCCAGCGTGGCAAGCCCGTGGTTCATCGGCATCAGCGGTGCGCATGCTGGCTGGTTGCTGTTGAAGGTGCAAGAAGCCACGGGCGCTGAGCGTTTCATCGGGCTGCCCTGGAGCACCTGCGCGCTGTGGCGCACCGGGCGCAGTTTGCAGCCGCAAAACGCGCCCGTGGGCGGCTTGCAATCGGGCACCTCGCAGGCCTGCACCGACGCACCCTGAAGCCAGTCAGACGGGGCCAGCCTGGCCTGCGGCTACAGTTGCTGCATGACTGCAAACCAGCCCATCGCCCCCGTTCGTCCCGCCGGCCACGCGCTGGTGCAAGCGCTCATCGCCCAAGGCATCAACACCTGTTTTGGCGTGCCCGGCGAAAGCTATCTGGCGGTGCTCGACGGCTTTTACGAACACGCGCAGAACATTCGCTTCATCGCCTGCCGCCAAGAAGGTGGCGCGGCCTTCATGGCCGAAGCACAAGGCAAGCTCAGCGGCCGGCCTGGCATCTGTTTTGTCACGCGTGGGCCGGGCGCCACCAACGCCAGCATTGGTGTGCACACGGCCTTTCAAGACAGCACGCCGATGATCCTGTTCATCGGCCAGGTGGCCAGCGACCAGCGCGACCGCGAAGCTTTTCAAGAAATCGACTACCGCCAGATGTTCAGCCCCGGCACCCTGGGCCTGGCCAAGTGGGTGGCCGAAGTGCAAAGCGCCGACCGCCTGCCCGAGTACGTGGCGCGCGCCTTTCACACCGCCATGCAAGGCCGCCCCGGCCCGGTGGTGCTGGTGCTGCCTGAAGACATGCTGAGCACGCCCACCGCAGCGCCAGTGCTGCCGCGTGTTGAGCCGGTGCGCGCCTGGCCCGCACCCGGGGCCTTGCGCGATTTACGTGCTTTGCTGATGCAAGCCAAACAGCCCTTGATGCTGGTGGGCGGCTCGGGCTGGGACGCTGAATCGGCTCAAGCCTTGCAGCGTTTTGCCGAAAACTGGCAGCTTCCCGTGGCCTGCGCCTGGCGCTTTCAAGACACCTTTGACAACCGCCACCCGCAGTACGCGGGTGACGTGGGCATTGGCACGAATCCCAAGCTGGCCGCGCGGGTGCGCGACGCCGACTTGCTCATCGCCCTGGGTGTGCGCCTGGGCGAGATGACGACCCAGGGCTACACCCTGGTGCAAGCGCCGCGCGCTGTGCAAAAGCTGGTGCACATCCACGCCGGTGCCGAAGAGCTGGGCCGCGTCTATGCGGCCGATTTGATGATGCAGGCTTCGGTGTCTTGTGCGGCCAAAGCGCTGGAAGCCTTGGCCGCACCCGTCGACATCCCTTGGGCCGCGCAGACCGCAGCGGCCGGTGCCGACTACCGCGCGAATTTGCTGGCGCCTGAGGTGGCGCCGCTGGACATGGCAGTGCTCATCAAAACCCTGCAAGCGCAGTTGCCCGAGAGCACCGTCTACACCAACGGCGCGGGCAACTTCAGCGGCTGGCTGCACCGCTATTGCCAGCACCCGGGCCTGCAACACCACGGCCGCACGCAACTGGCACCGACCTCAGGCGCCATGGGCTACGGCTTGCCGGCTGCCGTGGCTGCAGCTCTCTTGCAGCCTGATCGATGGGTGGTCAACATCGCCGGTGACGGTGACTTTTTGATGAACGGCCAAGAGCTGGCCACCGCCACCGGCTACGGCGCGAAGAAGCTGATCTGCGTGGTGGTTGACAACGGCACTTACGGCACCATACGCATGCACCAGGAGCGCGAGTACCCGGCGCGCGTGAGTGGCAGCGACCTCTTCAACCCTGACTTCGCGGCGCTGGCACGTGCTTACGGCTGGCGCGCTGAGTTCATCGACAGTACCGCGCAAATCCAGGATGCCGTGGCGCGTGCGGTGCAAGCCGGCACACCCACGCTGCTGCACGTCAAGCTCGAGAGCAACGTCATCACCACACGCACCACCTTGATGGCGCTGCGCGCTGCGGCGTTCAGGGCTCAGCCCTGAACTCTCAAGCCAGTCAAGTCTTGAGCAGCTGCGCCAGTTCGCGGCGCGGTGTGCCCTGCGCGGTGTTGGTGCCGTAGCCCACGCGCGCCAGCATCTGAATCGTGACTTGCGCCGGGTCGAAACCCAGCAAACGGTGCAGTGCGTTGAACTGCGTGCGCACCTCGGCAAATTCCTGAATAGCCTGCGACTGCGGGTGCATGTCCACGCCCAGCGCCGTGGCTTGCAACTGCGCGCGCACGTAGGCGCGGCCACTGTCGATCTGGCTGCGTCGGGTGTTGCCGCGTGAGGCAATCCAGTAGTAGCCGCTGCCGGTTTCTTCGGCCTTGAAGCGTTCAGTCACGCGCTCAAAATTGCTGCTGCCGCGTGTGGGTACTTCGAAGCGGTCGAACAGGCCCAGGCTGCTCATGACACGTGGCAGCGTGCCCATGATCGAGATGCCGTCGCGGTGCTGCTCAATTTCAGTCGGCCCAATGCGCAGCAGGTGCGCCGATTCAAGCCAGGTGCGCGGTGTGACCATCTCGGTCTCAAAAGCAGCACGCGCGATCTTGCGCACGTCGGCCACGCGGGTGGGCTCAGTCAGCGCGCCACTGAGCAAGCCACGGTCGGTAGCGCTGGCGACAAGCGGCTGCCAAGTGCTGTCGGGCACCAGGCGGGTGTTGTCGTAGGCCGCCTTGTTGGTGTGACGGCGGCGAATCTGCGCAAACAGCGGGTCACCGGGCAGGACGGGGTCGGTCCGTATCAGCAAGCGCGCCACCGCCAGGCCGCCTGGCAGTTCGTTGGCAGCGGGTTCGCCATCAGGAAAGGCCTCGACCTGCACCCGGTGGCCACGCTGGGCGGCGGCAATAACGGCCAGTTCAATGAAGGCGCCGCAGCCAATCAAGATCTGGCGGCCAAAGGGGTCGGTCTGCGGCAGCAGGCGGTCTTTGTCGCAGACCAGGGTGATCTCGCCTTCGCGGCGCAAGTCGGCCAGCCAGGGCTGGCGGTTGTGCGGGTTGGGCGCCAGCAGCGCGTGCGCCAACATATAACGCCGCAAGTCAGCGGGGTCTGGTGTCGCCTGCCAGGCCTGTGTGGCCGCGCCGGGGAAAGTGCTTGAACAAGCACTGAGGCTGCTGGCCAACACGACGCCGCCACCCAAAAGGCCAATGGCGCGGCGGCGGTTGATGGGTTTGTGCGTGGTACTGGACATGGCAAGTCTCCTTGGGGTTGGCTGAAAAAAGTGGCTGCAAAAGGTGAGCGCACTGTGGCCGCACCACGCGCGCTTGACCACGCCCAAGCCGACATGCCTGCCATGCGAAACTGCATACCGTGCCCAAGAAGTCGACCCCGCCTGAAGTCAAGGCCGCGCTGCCGCCGGGGCCGCGCTTGGACGACTGGAACCTGCTGCGATCCTTCATCGCCATCTTCGAGATCGGCACGCTGATCGAGGCTGCGCAGCGTCTGCGCACCACCCAGCCCAGCATGGGCCGCCACCTGCGTGAGCTGGAAGCGCTGATCGGCGAAACCCTGTTTGTGCGCCTGCCTGGACAGCTGCGGCCCACCGAGCGGGCGCAGTCGCTGTTTGAAGCCGCAGCACCCATGCAGCAGGCTGTGCGCGACGCGGCGGGCCTGTTCACCGAAAGCCAACAAGGTGTGGTGGGTGTCGTGCGCGTGGCGGTGTCGGAAGCCTTTGGCTACCACGTGGTGCCGCGCTTGCTGGCGCCCCTGCTCAACGCGCATCCGGAGCTTGAGATTGAGCTGGCGGTGTCCAACCACAGCGACAACCTGCTGCGCCGCGACGCTGACATTGCGGTGCGCCACTTTCGTCCGCAGCAGGATGACCTGCTGGTGCGCAAGGTGGGTGAAACCGAGTTCGGCCTGTTTGCGCACCAGGACTTCATCAACCGCTTTGGTGAACCGAAAGGCTTTGACATTCCGTTAGGAGCTGTGATCACTGGCTTCGACCGCCAGCCCATGCCCATTGGCGCGGCGCTGCGCGGCCCGCTGCCCACGACTCCACCGCGCTTTCGCTGGCGCAGCGACTCGGTGCTGGCGCTGCAAGCGGCCGTGGAATGTGGCGCTGCGGCGGGCATCTACTTTGCCGACATCGCTGCCGAACGCCCGGGCCTGCGCCGCGTTCTGGCGCAGCACATCGGCCAAAAACAAGAGGTCTGGCTGTGCGCCCACGATGAGCTCAAACGCAGCCGGCGCATGCGCCTGGTGTGGGAATGCCTGGGCGACGCGCTGGAGGCGCGCTACAGGGCTTTTGCAGCGCAAGCCAGCACCGCTAACTCCGACGCGGCTGCGTCATGAGCCCACGCGGCCTGGCGCCTGCCCCACCGTCGCCCGCGCTGCAAGCGGTGGCCCGCCGCTGCCGCCAAAAAGTCGCACGCCGCGCCTTGCTGGCTGCGGGTGTGGCCATGGTGCCCGTGCCCGGCCTGGACTGGGTTACCGACGTGGCGGTGCTGAGCCAGTTGCTGCCGCAGATCAATGCCGAATTTGGTCTCTCGCCCGAGCAGATTGAGCGCCTGTCGCCAGAACGCCGCCTGGTGGTTCTCAAAGCCATCAGCGCCGGTGGTGCGCTGTTGGTGGGCAAGGTGATCACACGCGACTTGGTGCTGCAACTGGTCAAGCTGGTGGGCGTGCGCCTGACGGCTCAGCAGGCCGCCAAATACGTGCCACTGGCGGGGCAAGCGGTGTCGGCAGTGCTGACCTTCGGTGCGCTCAAGCTGGTGTGTGAACAGCACATCCGCCA
>JANNEX010000465.1:0-1566 GCA_031379155.1 Rubrivivax sp. | reverse complement strand
AGCAAATCTTGCGTGTAGGGCGCGCTGCCTCGGTAGGGCACGTGCAGCATGAAGAGCTTGCTCTGCATCTTGAACAGCTCCATGGCCATGTGGTGCGGCGTGCCCACGCCGGGTGATCCGTAAGTCATGTGGCCGGGCCGTGCCCAGGCTTGCGCCACCAGGTCGGCCAGGGTCTTGATGCCGGTCTTGGGATGCGCCACCAGCATCAGCGTGCCGTAGGCGGCCATGGTCACGGGGCTGAAGTCACGCTGCGGGTCGAAGCCGACGTTTTTGTACAGCTGCGCGGCCATGAGCATGGTGTTGGCGCCCATGAGCACGGTGTTGCCGTCGGGCGCGGCCCTGGCCACGGCAATGGCGCGAAGCCAGGGTTTTGTGCTCATGCTGCGATCTTGAGTAGCGTCTGCGCGTTGGTCTGGAGAAAGCGCTTCTTGTCTTGCGGTGACAGCGCCATGTCGTCCAGGAAGTTCACCTCGTCCACGGCGTGCTGGTAGGGGTAGTCCATGGCGTAGAGCACACGCTCGGTGCCCATGAAGTCTTGCGTGAACTTCACCGCTGCCGGCCAGGCCACGCTGCGGTAGGTGATGCAGAAGTTCTCACGCAGACAGTCGCTGGGCCATTTTTGCAGCGGCTGCATGCTGGCATAACGTTTTGACAACACGCTAGCACGGTGCATGTAGTCCAGCCGCTAGGCCCAAAACGGCAACGCCTCACCCATGTGGACGATGATCATGCGCAGCTTCGGGAAACGGTCAAACACCCCCGCCGTGATGTTGCGCAGCGCGTGCAGCCCGGTCTCAACGCCAAAGCCGTAGATGGCGCCGTCCAGGCCGGCTTCTTGAAAGGGCGCCAGCATGCCCGCAGGCAGCGCGTTGGGGTGCAGTTAGATGGGCGCGTCAAAGGCTTCAGCGGCGGCAAAGATGTCCCAGAACTTGAGGTCGGACAGGTACTCGCCTTGGGTGTGCGAATTGATGACCACGGCGTGGATGCCGAGTTGCGTAACACCGCGTTCAATCTCACGCGCCGGGGCTGGTGAGGGCCAACACTTGCATCGTTATGCCGGCTTCGTCCATGTGCTGCAAACGCTGCTGCCCCACGTCGCTCAGGCAGCGCATAATGCGTTGTGCGCGCTGGCTGTGGCTGCTCATGTAAAAGCCCATCAAGCCTTGAAAACCGGCGTCGACGTCGTGGCGCTCAAACAAGCGGCGGTAGATGGCCAGCATCTCGGGTGGCGCGAAAGCCTCTTCGGTGGCGATGCGTTTGTAAGGCACCGCAGCAGGCTTGTGCGTGGACCTGGGCTCGGGCAGGGGGAAGCGCATGGCCTGATTCTGGCGCGCGCTGCAACGCGGTGCGCCGCGCTGGCGCGGGTCTGGAACAGCGGCGCCCACCATTTGGGCAAGAATCTTCGCCATGGCCAATCCTGACCCCCGCACGCCGCGCTCTATCGGCATCTACCTTGCGCTGGTGCAATTTCTGCTGGCCCTGGGCTGGATCGTCTACGCCGCCTACCTGCCGCAACTGGCACAGCGCGCCGGCATCCACCTGAGCTGGGTGCCCTGGCTGCTGCTG
>JANNEX010000417.1:0-2268 GCA_031379155.1 Rubrivivax sp. | reverse complement strand
CCGCCACAGCCACCCAAAGTAACCTTGACTTCTTTTTGCGCAAACAAGACCTTGCCATCCGCCATCATGGCCACCGCAAACACGTTGGACGACTGGCCCATCTTCACGCGCGTGGCAATGTTGCTGTCGATGGCGTCAGTGATGTCGAACATCGCCGCCAGCATGGTCGGGTTCTTCTCCACCAGGATGAGCAGGCGCTTCACACCGGGCAGGCTGCTGGACGCACCGATGGGCACAACAGCGCCGTTCTCGGCAATGTCGGGGCCGGTGATGGCCACGTCTTTGCTTTCAGTCGGGGCTGCACTGCCCAGCGCTTTCATCAAGTCGGCCATGCTCTTGGCAGAAAACGCAGCGGCGTTGAAGCCAGGCACTTGTGCCAGCGCCAAGCCAGGCAGCAGGCCCTGGCTGGCCAACAAAGCGGCCACGGTGGCCGAGTGAGACAGCAATTTGCGACGCGATGGCATGGCGGGTTTCTCCTTCAGGCCGGCATCGTACCGGGCAATGCGGGGCAAGGCATGGGGTGGACTACGTAACCCCACTGCCAGCGTCAGGCAGCCCACAGCGTCAAGAAATGGCCCGGTAATACAGGTTCTGCGGATGCTGGGCTTCGGCAAAAAAACTCCAACGTTCAGCCAGCAGGCCCAGGTACTGCGCCAGCCACAGCGCCGCCAACAGCCAAGCTGATTGCAGGCCTGCGGCCAACGCCGCAACGGGCAAGGTAAAGCCCAGCAACACCGCCGTCCAGCGCATCTGGCGCACAAATTCGGGTGTGCGCTGATGGAAAAACTCGCGCGTGTTGAAAGAGCCGCCCATGGCCCCTTGCGACTTTTGTTCGATGCGTGGGTGGCGCACTCCGATGGCGCTTTGCAGCGTGGTCTTGGGCGTCAGGTTCAGGTTGCGCCACAGTGCCCAGCCGCGTGTCGCTGCGCCCAACACGGTGGCCGCCAGCGCCAGCGGCACCAACGTGGCGACGGCGCTGGAGCCGAACGCCGCAGTCAACGCGCAAGCCAGCACCAAACCCGACGCCAGGCCCAGCACCGCGTAGTTGATGGGCGTGATGGGATGCGCCCATTCGCGCATCGCTTTGACGGCGCCGTAGATCATGCCGGTGCACAGGTAGAGCAGCAGCGCCAGCGAAGCCGCCAGCAGGCCCAGCAGGGTCAGCACTGCGCCGCCCGCGTGGCCCCACTGCGCCAGGCCCCAGGCCAACACAGCGGCCATGAACAGCGGCAGCACGATGACTTCGCGCGACAGCCACGAGGTACGCCACATCGCCGCAGAACGCCAGGCGCGCAGCAGATGCCCCAGGTGCAAGGTGGCGGCGGCCAGGCCCACGGCGCTCATCAGCAGCACGATGGCAGCGCCCACCAGGTTCAGCGCCACGGGCACCGCAGCGTCAGCGAATTGCAAACCGACCAGCGCCAAGAGCAAGCCCTGCGCCGCGCCCGCCAGGGTGGTGAAAAAGATCATCGACAAGGGTGGGTGCATGCCAGTGTTCGCCTCAGTGTTCCCAATCGCCACTGATGGGCGCGCCACCCTTGGCAGGTTCACGCCCATCCACACGCAGCGGGTTGTGCTCACGCACGATTTGCTGCGGGTCGGTGCGGGCTTCGGTCTTGCGCCGCGGCAGGTAATGGTTGGCCGGCTGGGTGCCCAGTTCTGGCATCAGGGTGTAGCCGCCGCGTTCAGCAATGGCGCGTGAGACTTCGCTGTCGGGGTCATGCACGTCGCCAAACAAACGCGCGTTGGTGGGGCAGGCCAGGACGCAGGCCGGTTTGCGTTCGGCTTCGGGCAAAGTCTTGTCGCTGATGCGGTCGACACACAGGGTGCACTTGGTCATGACCTGGCGTTTTTCGTCCAGTTCGCGCACACCATAGGGGCAGGCCCAGGCGCAGTATTTGCAGCCTATGCATTTGTCGTAGTCGACCAGCACGATGCCGTCTTCGGCGCGTTTGTAGCTGGCGCCGGTGGGGCACACCGGCACGCAAGGCGGGTCTTCGCAGTGCAAGCAGCTCTTCGGGAAGTGCACCGTCTGGGTGTTAGGGTACTCGCCCACTTCAAAGGTCTGCACGCGGTTGAAGAAGGTGCCGGTCGGGTCTTGGCCGTAAGGGTTCTCATCGACCAACGGGCCCGCCGAGCCCGAGGTGTTCCACTGCTTGCAGCTGGTGACGCAGGCGTGGCAGCCAACGCAGACATTCAGGTCAATGACCAGAGCCAATTGAACAGTCATGCTTTGCTCCCCGCCAGCCAGGCGCGCCACTTGGGCAC
>JANNEX010000409.1:0-3420 GCA_031379155.1 Rubrivivax sp. | reverse complement strand
TGACCTGCGCGCCTTCCAGGCCTACCGGGGTGATGCTGAACTGGGCCGTTATCAAGGCTGGCAGCCCATGGACGACGGTGCTGCGCAGGCCTTCATTCGTGAGATGGCCGACTGCAACTTCTGCCCACCAGGGCAGTGGTTTCAGCTGGCCATTGCGCGGCGCGAAGACGACACACTCATCGGTGACATTGGCCTGCACTTGAATGCACAAGGCGACGCCGCTGAGGTGGGCTTCACGCTGGCGCGCGCCGCACAGGGCCAGGGCCTGGCGCAAGAGGCGGTGGCGGCGGCGCTGGACCTGGTGTTTGCGCACACCCCGGCGCAGCGTGTGCTGGGCACCACCGACACGCGCAACGCCGCCAGCGTGCGCCTGCTGCACAAGCTGGGCATGAAGCGCTTCAGCTCACGCGACACGGTGTTTCGTGGCGAAGCTTGCCGCGAAGACTTCTTCGTGCGCTATCGCCTGCCGCTTGCAGCGCCGCTGTTGCGAGCGGCCACGGCGGCCGACGCGCTGGCCGTGGCCCGCGTGCTGATCGACTCGCGGCGCGAGCTGATGCCGTTTGCGCCCAGCGTGCACCGCGACGACGAGGTGCGCGACTGGGTCGCGCACAGGCTGATCCCTGGCGGCGGCGTCACGGTGGCGCAAATCAGCGACAGCGTGGTCGGCGTGCTGGCGATTTCGGCCGCCACTGAAGGCGCTTGGATCAAGCAACTCTACGTTCACCCCAGCGCTGTGGCGGCCGGCGTGGGCCGCGCCTTGCTGGGCCACGCACTGCGCCACAGTGCGCGGCCGCTGTGGCTCTACACCTTTGCTGCCAACCACCACGCGCGTGCCTTTTATGAACGCCACCAATTTGTGGCGGTGGCTTTTGGTGATGGCAGTGGCAACGAAGAGGGTCGCCCTGATGTGCTGTACCGGCTGGATGCTGTGCCAAGCCCGTCATGACGCTGAAGCTGCCCCTGCGTTTTGCCCATACGCTGGCGCTTTGCGCCGCGCTGTTGCTGGCGGCCTGCACGACGCTGCCACCCAGCCCTTCAACGTCGGCGCCATCGCCGGCGCCATCGCCCGTGCCCGTGCTTGAACCTGCGCCCGCCAGCGCCGACCAACCGCCGCCCGCGCCGCGCGAATTCCGCGCCGCCTGGGTGGCCACGGTGGCCAACATCGACTGGCCCAGCAAGCCCGGCCTGAGCGCCAACGCACAACGCGCCGAAGCCCTGGCCATGCTGGACCGCGCCCGTGCGCTGGGCCTGAACGCGCTCATCCTGCAAGTGCGGCCCGCGGGTGACGCCATCTATCCGTCGGCGCTGGAACCCTGGAGCGAATACCTCACGGGTGCCCAAGGCCAGCCGCCGCAACCGGCCTACGACCCGCTGGCGTATTGGGTGCAGCAGGCGCACCTCAGGGCCATCGAGCTGCATGTCTGGTTCAACCCCTACCGGGCCCAACATTCATCGGCCAAGACGCCACTCGTGTCACCCCATTTGGCCGTTAGCCAGCCCACTCTGGTCAAACGTGTTGGCAAGCTGCTGTGGATGGACCCGGGCGAGCCGGCAGCCGCCGCCCACACCTTGGCTGTGGTGGCAGACGTGGTGCGCCGCTACGACGTGGACGGCGTGCACATCGACGACTATTTCTACCCCTACCCTGAGCAAGAGGGTGGCAATGACCTGCCCTTCCCTGACAACGAGTCCTACGCGCGCTACCAGCTGGGCGGCGGCAGCTTGGCGCGCGACGACTGGCGCCGCGCCAACGTCGACAACCTGGTGCAGCAGATGCACGCCACGGTGCACCGCATCAAGCCCTGGCTGCGTTTTGGCATCAGCCCTTTTGGCATTGGCAAGCCGGCGCTGCGGCCTGCGGGCATCACCGGTTTCAGCCAGTTCGACAAGCTCTACGCCGATGTCGAACGCTGGCTGGAACTGGGCTGGCTGGACTACCTGGTGCCGCAGCTGTATTGGCCCATAGACCGCGTGGGGCAAGAGTTTGGCGTGCTGCTGGACCACTGGATCACGCGCAACACGGCGCAGCGCCATGTCTGGCCGGGCCTGTTCACGAGCCAGGTGACACGCGGCGAGCCGCTGGGCCCACGCGCTTGGCCCGCGCGTGAAATCCTGGAGCAGGTGGCGTTGCAACGCCAACGTGGCGACAAGGCGGCTGGCCACGTGCACTTCAGCATGATTGCGCTCATGCAAGACCGCGACGCAGTGGCCACACAACTGCAAACGCGCACCTACGCGCAGCCTGCGCTGGTGCCGGCTGCGCCCTGGCTGGGCGGCAGTGCACCCGCAGCGCCGACGCTGCGCCGCGTCGGCACCGACGTGCACATTCAAGCCGCCAGCGGCACATCTGCGGCGCGCTGGGCGGTGTGGCGCCGCCAAGCCGGGTCATGGCGCTTTGCCGTGCTGGCGGGCAGCGAGTTGAAATTCGATGCAGCATCTGCCGACCTGGTGGCCGTGAGCGCGGTGGACCGCGTGGGCCAGCAAAGCCCGCCCCAACTTTTGAGATTGCCATGAGCCTGCTGCGCACTGAACAGCCCCACCCCGATCACCCCGGCCTGGATCGCTATGACACGCCCACGCTGATCGGCGCCTTGCTGGCCGACCAGGCGCAAGCCGCGCTGGCCGTGCAAGCCGCTGCGGCTGAGCTTGCGCAAGTGGTGGACGCCGCCGTGCCACGCCTGCGCGCGGGTGGCCGCATCGTCACCGTGGGTGCTGGCACCAGCGGGCGCCTGGGCGTGCTGGACAGCGTCGAGTTGCACCCCACCTTCTCCTGGCCACGCCACCGCGCGCCGGCCCTGTTGGCCGGTGGCCAGGGTGCGATGTTTGAAGCGGTGGAAGGCGCTGAAGACAGTCGCGAACAAGGCAGCGCCGACTTGCTGGCCTTGTCGCCCACGGTCAACGATGTGGTGTTGCTGTTGGCCGCATCCGGCGCCACGCCCTACACGCTGGGCGCGGCACAAGCGGCACGCGAAGCTGGCGCGCTGACCGTGGGCATCGTCAACAACGTGGGTGCGCCATTGGCGGCGGCGTGTGAGATCGCCGTCGTGCTCGACACCGGCCCCGAGGTCATCAGCGGCAGCACGCGCCTGAAAGCCGGCACGGCGCAGAAGATCGCGCTCAACACCTTCAGCAGCAGCGTCATGGTGCGGCTGCACAAGGTCTACGGCAACCTGATGGTGGACGTGCGTGCCAGCAATGCCAAGCTGGTCAAACGCGCACTGCGGCTGACCATGCTGGCCAGCGCCGCGGATGAAGACGCGGCGCGTGCGGCGCTGGCCGAGGCAGGGGCCAGTGTCAAGCTGGCCATCGTCATGCTCAAGGCGGGTGTGGGTGCCGGGCAAGCCCAGGCGCGGCTTGATGCGGCTGACGGCAGTGTGGACGGAGCCCTGGCGTGAATGCTGCCACGACCCATGTCTACAA
>JANNEX010000249.1:0-7512 GCA_031379155.1 Rubrivivax sp. | reverse complement strand
AAACCCACGCAGCGCCCATGACCACCCTGTCACCCCTTGTCAGCAGCTTCGTCGGCCACTTTGGCGAGATGGGCAGCCGCTGGGGCATCAACCGCACGGTGGGCCAGATCTACGCGCTCATCTTCGTCTCGCCCACAGCTTTACACGCCGACGACATCGCCGAAAAGCTGGAGTTCAGCCGCTCCAACGTCAGCATGGGGCTGAAGGAATTGCAGGCTTGGCGATTGGTGCGCTTGCGCCACCTGCCCGGCGACAGGCGCGAGTATTTCGACGCGCCCAGCGAGGCCTGGGAAATCTTTCAGACCCTGGCCGAAGAACGCCGCCGGCGTGAGATTGAACCCACGCTGTCGATGCTGCGCAACGCCTTGCTCGAACACGCCGCCACTGATGATGACCGTTATGCCCAAGCGCGCATGAAAGACATGCACGACCTGATTGAGCTGATGACGACCTGGTTTGACGACGTGCAGCGCTTGGACCAGCAGACCCTGTCCACGCTGATGAAGATGGGTGCGAAGGTGCAGCGCGTGCTGGAATTCACCAGCCGGGGCCGCGCCAAAACTTAGAAGGACCACGTCATGCCTGACGCACTTCTGTTGGCGCGCATGCAGTTCGCCACCAACATCAGCTTTCACATCCTCTTCCCCACCATCAGCATTGCGCTGGGCTGGGCGCTGTTGTTCTTTCGGCTGCGTTGGTTGAAGACGCACAACGACGCCTGGCTCATCGCCTATCGCTTCTGGACCAAGGTGTTTGCGCTGACTTTTGCGCTGGGCGTGGTCAGTGGCATCACCATGAGCTTTCAGTTCGGCACCAACTGGCCGGGCTACATGGAACGTGTGGGCAACATCGCCGGGCCGCTGCTGGGCTATGAAGTACTGACGGCGTTTTTCCTCGAGGCCACCTTCCTGGGCGTGATGCTGTTTGGCCATGGCCGCGTGAGTGAACGGGTGCATCTGCTGGCGACTTTTCTGGTCGCTTTTGGCACCACCATGAGCGCCTTTTGGATCCTGGCCTTGAACTCCTGGATGCACACGCCTGCCGGCTATGAGATTCGCGGCACCGAGTTTTTTGTGCGCTCTTGGGCGCAGGTCATCTTCAACCCGTCTTTCCCCTACCGGCTGACACACGTTCTGCTGGCCTCGGGGCTGACCGTGGCCTTCATCCTGGCCGGTGTCAGCGCCTGGCAGTTGCTCAAGGGCAAGGCCAATTTGTCGACGCCCAAGGTGTTGCGCGTGGGCCTGACGCTGGCCGCCGTGCTCATCCCGGTGCAGATCTTCGTGGGTGACTTGCATGGCCTGAACACACTGCAATACCAGCCGCAAAAGATTGCTGCCATGGAAGGCATCTGGCGTACCGAAAAAGGCGCGCCGCTGCTGTTGTTTGCGCTGCCCGACGAGACCACGCGCAGCAACCACTTTGAGCTGGGCGTGCCCAAGCTGGCCGCGCTCATCCTCAAACACGACGCCAACGCCGAAGTGCGTGGCCTGGACGATTTCAAAGGCGCGCATCCTCCTGTCAAGCCGCTGTTCTACGGCTTTCGTTTGATGGTCGGCACGGGACTGTTGATGCTGGCTTTCAGCTGGGCTGGGCTGTGGCTGCTGTGGCGCCGCCGCTGGCAAACCGCTTCGTTGCCCCGGCCACTGTTGTGGGGCCTGGCGGGCATGACGTTCTCGGGCTGGCTGGCCACGTTGGCCGGTTGGTACGTGACGGAAATTGGCCGCCAGCCATTCATCGTCTTCGGCCTCATCCGTGTGGATGAAGTGGCATCCAGCCAACCCGCGCCGATGATTGCGCTGACCCTGGCGCTCTACGTCACGGTCTACCTGGCGTTCATCGTGGCCTATGTCGCGGTGGTCAAGTACATGGCCGAAAAGCCGGTCGACCTAACGCCCAACTTGACAGCCACGCCTGCCGCAGTAGCAGCATGAACTGGAGCCAAGCCCTGCCAGTCATCTTCATGGCCCTGATGGGCCTGGCCATGCTGGCCTACGTGGTGCTGGACGGCTATGACTTGGGCGTGGGCCTGCTGCTGCCACGCGCCAGTGACGCACACAAAGACAGCATGATCAACAGCATCGGCCCCTTCTGGGACGCCAATGAAACCTGGCTGGTGCTGGGCGTGGGCATCTTGCTCATCGCCTTCCCCAAGGCCCACGGTGTGGTGCTGCAAGCGCTGTACCTGCCAGCCGCCTTGATGCTGGTGGGTTTGATGCTGCGCGGCGTGGCTTTTGAATTTCGCGTCAAGGCGCAAGCCGCACACAAGCCGCTGTGGAACCGCGCGTTTTTTGCGGGCTCAGGGCTGGCCGCACTGGCCCAGGGCTGGATGCTGGGCCGCTACATCACGGGCTTTGCGCAGGGCTGGGAATTTGCGCTCTTCGCAGCGGTGATTGCCCTGCTGCTGCCCGCCGCCTACGTGCTGCTGGGCGCCGCCTGGTTGATCATGAAGACCGAAGGCGCGCTGCAAGAACAGGCCGTGCAGTGGGCCAAGCAGGCCTGGCCGCCTGTCGTGCTGGGCATGGCGCTGATCTCGGTCGCCACGCCCCTGGTCAGCGCCACCGTGCGCCACAAGTGGTTCAGCATGCCCGAGTTCATTGCCTTGCTGCCGATTCCGCTGATGACCGTGCTGGCGTTGCTGGGCACACGCGCCATGCTCAACTCACACCGCGTGTTAGGCAAGGTGTGCTGGCTGCCCTTTGTGCTGACCGTGGCGGTGTTTTTGCTGGGCGCCTGCGGCCTGGCCTGCAGCCTGTACCCGTTTGTGGTGATGGATAGGCTTACCGTGTGGCAAGCCGCCAGCGCCACCGAATCCTTGGCTGTCATTGCCGTTGGCTGCGCCGTCACGGTGCCGGCCATCATTGGCTACACGGTGTTTTCATACCGCGTGTTCTGGGGCAAGGCGCGCGCGTTGAACTACGCCTGACAAGCCATCGAGCAGTGCGCGCCGTCAAGCCGCCGCGCCGTGGCACTTCTTGAATTTTTTGCCACCGCCGCAGGGGCAAGGGTCGTTGCGGCCCACCTTGGCGCCGACCTGGCGCGTGGCGGGCTTGGGCGCGTGGTCGGTCCAGAACACGCGCAGCTCTTGCACGGCCCAGCAGGCTTCGGCCAACAGCTCGTCGCGGGTGGGTTCGCCCTTGGGTTCGCCCTTGGGGTCGCCCTTGGGGTCGCCCTTGGCGTAGTAAGTGCTGATGTGTTCCAGGTACTGCGGCGTGCCCGGCACGTAGGTGATGGCTGCCACCTGACTCAGCAGCGTGGCCACGGCTTCAATGGCTTCACCTTGCGCGGGTGACATCCAGATCTCGGGCTGGCGCTCCACCGCATCCAGAAAACCGTAGGCCCAGACACCACCGGTGTACATGTGCTCTGCGGCATCGGCCGGCACACCTGCTTCCTGCACCAGACGTTCACGGTCAGCCTCGGTCCACTCGTTGATGAGCGGGTCCAGGCGCAGTGCTTGTGGGTCGTCCATCAAGGCTGCCGGGTCAAGCTGGTCACGCAGCACCTTCAGGCGCACCAGCAGGCTGCGCTGCGCCGCCTGGGCACTCTGCGGATCGGCAAAAGCGCGCTCGAAGGCGTCGCCACACATCAAGGGAAGCCACTCAAGCGGCTCAAGCAGCGTGGGGCCGGCGGCCAGGGCGGCCAGGAAACCGTCGACCCACTCGGCCGAGATGTCGGGGTCGAAGCCACCCAGGCTTTCGCAGGTGGCGTCAAAGGCTTGCAACTCGGCGCTGCTGCTTTGGCGCACGCGGCTCAGGGCTTGAATCATCAGGGCAGGTTCCAGGATGTCTTGAGAAAGGCTTCCAGGCGCAGTGCAGCCGCCGCACGCGCGGCGGGCTCGGCGCCCACATGCACACCCTGGCCGGGGCGCACGCCATTGGGCACGTCGCGGCGCAGGCGCAGTGGCGCCACACCGTCAAAGCCGTGATAGGCGTTGGCATAGGCTTCCCATTGCGCCCTTGGGCCAGTGGTGATGGCAGCGGCCAGCGCTTTGCAGGGTGCAGCGGGCGTCCAGTCGTCCAGCTCACCCAGCAACATCAACAGCGGCGCCGTGGGCTCAAAGCCGCGCTTCAATTCGCTTTCGCAGCCCGGATAGAAGGCCACCGCCAGGCTGGGCTGCACAGGCGCTGCAGCGACTTCAGGGTGGCGCCGGTTCAAGGCCGCCAGCACGGTGCTGCCGCCGTTGGACCAGCCCAGCAGGCCGATGCGCTTGGCGTCCACAGCGGGCTGCGCGGCCAGCCATTGCAGGGCACCCAGTGCGTCGCGGCGGCGCTGCAATTGCGTCACCTGGCGCTGGCCGGTGCGCTGCGTGCACAGCTCTTTTTCGCCGCGCGGTGTGAGTGAGTCCGTGACCAGCGCATGCACACCCATGGCGTTGAGGCGCGCCGCCAGTTCTGTGTAGCGATCAGCCAGCCGACCCTGGCGGTCGTACGCGCCGCCGCAGCCGTGCATCAGCACCAGCGCCGGGCTGGGCGTGGCTGACTGAGTCGCAAACCACGTGCCCGGCAGCACCAGCGGGGTGCCCTGCGGCGCATCAAGGCTGGGCACCTGCACGGCTTGTGGTGCGGCCCAGGCGCTGACCGCCGTCAACAGCGCCACGGCCAGCAAGCTCAGCCGGCGGGCCATGTCAGCGCCGGTGGGTTGGGGTGCAGCCGCGCCATGCTGTGCACGTCGGCGTAAACGCCGTGGCGCAGCGCAAAGCCCACGTGTGTGCCTTCATGGCGAAAGCCAAACGCCTGGTACAGCGCGATGGCGCGCGTGTTGTCGGTGAACACCGTGAGCTCAATGCGCAGGATCTGCGCCCACTGGTCTGCGTAGTCGCACAAAGCCTGCATCAGCGCGCGCCCCACGCCCTGGCCCTGGTGCGGCACGGCCACGCTGATGCCTATCTGCGCCACATGGCGGCGGCGCAGCTTGGCCTGGGGGTGCAGGCCGGCACTGCCCACCACGTGCTCGCCCAACTGCGCCACCAACAGCGCGTCGTGGTTGGCGGGCTCGGCGGAGGCTTCCAGGCGCTTGCGCCACATCTCCAGCGTGGGCATGGGCAGTTGCATGAGGTTGGCATAGACCTCAGGGTGCGACATTTGCTGGGCAAAGTCGGCAGCGTCTGCGGGCTGGGCGCGGCGGATGATGAGGCCGGTTTCGGGCATGGCTGGGCGGCTTGCTGCCTGGGGTAAAGACGAAGCATAAAGGCGACGGCCGAAGTGTCACATATCACTGCAATGATGGCGCCGCCGTGCACAGGCCAGCGCACTGCGCATGCATCTTGCAAGCACACCCTTCAAGCCGGAAAACTTCGGGCAAGTCCCGGGTGCACACCGTGTGCCGCCGGGCCTGGCCCGTTGCACACTGTGACCATTGGCCGCAGGCCCCAACCCACACACCGCAGGATCCAAAAATGACTCGACATGACTGGATGGGATTTTCAAGAACCGCTGTGGCCATGGCGGTGGCCGCTGCGGCGGTCACCCTCAGTGCACCGGCGCTGGCGCAGAACACCACGGCAGCCATCAATGGCCAGATCACCGGTGCCGATGGCAAGCCGGTGGCCGGCGCCACCGTGACCATCCTGCACGTCGCTTCAGGCTCCAGCAACACGGCCACCACCGACGTTGAAGGCCGCTACGCCGCACGCGGCCTGCGCGCGGGCGGGCCCTACACCATCACCGTCAGCAAGGGCGGCCTGGTGGACAAGCGCGAAGGCGTGACGCTGGCCTTGGCCGAGGCCTTGAACCTGGACGCCCAACTGGGCGCTGCGACCCAGACCGTGACCGTCACCGGCCGCAGCGGTGCCGAGCGCTTCAACAAGAGCAACATGGGTGCGGGCACCAGCATCAACAGCCGCGAACTGGCAGCCTTTGCCTCGGTGCAGCGCAATTTGCAAGACGTGGCCCGCACCGACCCGCGCCTGACACAAACCGACAAGGGCAATGGCTCGATTTCGGCCGCTGGCCAGAACAACCGCTTCAACTCCATCACGATTGACGGCGTCACCACCAGCGACACCTTTGGCCTGGAATCCAATAACCTGCCGACCAAGAAGCAGCCCATCAGCATTGACGCCATCCAGTCGGTGCAGGTCAACCTGAGCAACTACGACGTCACGCAAAAAGGCTACACCGGCGCCAACATCAACGCCGTCACCAAGAGCGGCACGAATGACTTCAAAGGCAGCGTCTACTACGTGTGGCGCAACCAGGACATGGTGGGCCAGTTCTACAACCGCACCGCCGACAGCTACAGCAATTACGCGCCTTTCAAGGACACCACCCAGGGCTTCACGCTGGGCGGGCCGATCATCCCCGACCGGCTGTTTTTCTTTGGTGGCTATGAAGAGTACAAAAGCAGCAAAGCCGGCGCGGCCTTTGGCCCTGCAGGCAGCGGCTTGCCCAACGTGGGCATCTCGCAGTCGGCCATAGACAGCGCCATCACCATAGGCCGCAGCACCTGGGGCATGGACTTGGGCACTTCAAGCGCGCCGTCCAACCTGGCCCTGACGGTGAAAGACACCCTGCTCAAGCTGGACTGGAACATCAGTGACAGCCACCGCGCCAACGTGCGCTACAGCAAGACGCAGCAAAGCGACCCCGTCATCACGACGCTGTTTGGGCCGACGCAGTTGTCGCTCAGCTCCTACTGGTACGTCACCGACAAAACGCTGGAAACACTGGTGGGCCAGTGGTTTGCCGACTGGACGCCCACCTTCAGCACCGAGCTGAAGATTTCGCAGCGCGACTATACGCAGCGCCATACACCTGTGAATGGTGCCCGGCTGCCATCGGTGGCCCTGACTTTCCCCGGCGCTTTACCCACGGGCTCAGTCGGGGCGGCCACCGGCACGCGCACGCTGAACACCGGCACCGAACTCAGCCGCCAGTTCAATGTGCTGGACACCAAAACCAGCGACATCTACGGCGGTGCCACCTGGACGCTGGGCGCGCACGAAGTGAAGTTTGGCGCCGACTACGCCAGCACCGAGGTCTTCAACGCCTTCTTGCAAAACGTCAACGGCAACTACACCTTCGGCTGCGAAAACAGCAGCGCCGCCATCACCTACACCTTTGGCAGCATCGTCTGCGCCACGGCCACGGCGGCCGATGTCGAGCGCGCGACGCTGGAAAACTTCCAGCGCGGCCGTCCCTCTTCCTACACCGTGCAGTTGCCGCGTGCGGGCAAGACCATTCAAGACGGCGCGGCGCGTTTCACGCTGGCCAACACGGGCCTGTTTGTGCAGGACAGCTGGAAGCTCAGCCCGGCCATCAACCTCAGCGTGGGCCTGCGCCTGGACCAGCAGGGTGTGTCCGACAAGCCCATCTTCAACACCGCCGCTGCGGCAGCGCCCGTGGCTGGCAGTGTCAGCGGCGCCACCATCGGCAACACCACGGCGACCACCGTGAACCGCAGCACGGGCGGCTTTGGCATCGACAACTCGGTCACGCTGGACGGCATCACCTTGCTGCAACCGCGTGTCGGCTTCAACTGGAACCTGGGCGGTGAACGGCGCATGCAAGTGCG
>JANNEX010000376.1:0-3197 GCA_031379155.1 Rubrivivax sp. | reverse complement strand
AACGGCATCGTCATTGCCGACATCTACGACAAGACTGGCAATGCCACGCGCGGCAACACCACCCGGGTCTTTGTCGACGCGGTCTTCTGGTCCAAATAGGGGGCAAACTGCAGCTGTGACGGGTGTGGCCCAAACGCTGACTGATCGGGCTCAGAGCCACCGCACCCCCACCGCTATCACGGTCTCTTTGCGCCATGCCTGAGCCAGACCTCACGCCACGCCCGTCACTGCCCCGGCGCGCACTGGCACTGGTGTTGGCCGGCAGCCATGCAGGCCCGCCAGCAGGCGGCCAGTCGCCCAACGCCAGCCAGCGCGTGCCCACACCCACGGTGTACTTCGGCGGCAAATTTCGGGTCGTCGATTTCGCGCTGTCGAACTGTTTGAACTCGGGCATTCGCCGCGTCGCTGTCGTCACCCAGTACCCCAGCCACAGCCTGGCGCGTCACCTGCACCGCGCGTGGCGCTTTCTCAAGGGCGATACCCAGGAATTTGTGGCCCTGCTGCCAGCGCAGCAAGGCAGCAGCGAGCCACCCCACCACTGCGGCACGGCCGGCGCCGTGGCGCGCATTCAAGCCTCTGTGGACAGCCATGGCGCCGACTTTGTGCTGGTGCTGACGGGCGAGTACATCTACAAGATGAACTACGCCGCCATGCTGGCCGACCACGTGGCCAAGGGTCGCGCCTGCACCGTGGCTTGCATTGCACTGGCGCCAGAACAGGCCGGCGCCACGGCCATCTTGGCGGTGGACGCGCAATGGCACATCAGCGATTGGCATCCAGCGGGCGTGGGCGCTTCAGCGGCCACAGTGGTGGCAGCCCCTGCCCCCAACACAGGCCAGGTGCTGGCCAACATGGGCATCTACGTCTTCAACGCCAACTACCTGCGCGCTGAACTGGCGCGCGACAGCGCCGACGCTTCGTCCAGCCACGACTTCGCCACCGACATCGTGGCCCACGCCGTGCGCACGGGCCGCGCGGCGGCGCACCCGTTTGCCTTGAGCTGTGTCGGCACCGCACCGGGCGCCCAACCCTATTGGCGCGACCTGCATACGCTGGACGCCTACTGGGGCGCCAACATAGCCCTCACCAGCCACCAGCCGCCGCTGAACCTGTACGACACACACTGGCCCATCCGCACCCATCAAGCACCACTGGCGCCCGCCAAGTTCATGCACAACGAAGCCGACCGGCGCGGCATGGCGCTGGACAGCCTGGTGTCAGGCGGCAGCATCATCTCTGGCTTGGTGCTGCACTCGGTGCTGTTTTCTTCGGTGCGCGTGCACTCCTACGCCAGCGTCGAGTGGTCAGTGTTGTTGCCGGCGGTCGAGGTTGGCCGCCACGCCCGGCTGCGCCGCGTGGTGGTGGAGCACGGCTGCAAAATCCCCGCCGGCCTGGTGGTGGGCGAAGACGCGGCCGCCGACGCACGCCGCTTCTTGCGCACCGAAGGCGGCGTCACCTGGGTCACCGCCGAGATGATCGCGCGCCATGCCAGCCTGAACAGCCTGAACGCCGTGACGACCGGCCGCGAAGCCAGCCCGGCAGGCTTGCCCTGACGCCCACCGAACCCACGCCCTGCACGGTGCAGGCGCGTTCGCCGCACTGACCTTGGAGCCCCCATGCGACACTTCCTGAGTTGCCGCGACAGCGCCGCGCGCCTGGCCGAGCAGACCCCCTTGCAAGCCCACAGCGGCGCTAACGACCTGCCCTTGCTGCTGGTCAACACAGAACGCCGCTTCCAGACCCATCTGGGCTTTGGCGGCGCTTTCACGGAAGCCTCTGCGGTGACCTGGCTGGGCCTGCCCACGCTGCAGCGCGAGCAGGTCTTGCGCGACTACTTCGACCCCGAGTTAGGCCACGGCTACACGGTGTGCCGCGTGCACATGAACAGCTGCGACTTTTCTCTGGGCAACTACGCCCATGTGGCGACGCCAGGCGATGTCGATCTCAAGAGCTTCAGCATCGACCGCGACCGCCAGGCGCTGCTGCCCTTCATCCAGGCTGCGCTGCGCGCCGCTGGCCGCCCCGTTCAATTGCTGGTCTCGCCCTGGAGCCCACCGCCGTGGATGAAGAGCAACGGCCAGATGAACCATGGCGGCAGCCTGTTGCCGCCATACCGCCAGGCCTGGGCGCGCTGCTTCGTGCGCTTCATCCAGGCCTATGAGGTCGAGGGCGTGCCCGTGTGGGGTGTCTCGGTGCAGAACGAACCCGCAGCCACTCAGGTCTGGGACTCATGCCGCTACAGCGCGCAGGAAGAACGCGACTTCGTGCGCGACCACCTGGGGCCCGAGCTGGCGCTGGCCGGCCTGGGCCACATCAAGATCGTCATCTGGGACCACAACCGCGACGGCATGGTCGAACGCGCCCACGTCGTGCTGTCAGACCCCGAAGCCGCCAAGTACGTATGGGGTACTGGCTTTCACTGGTACGGCGAAGACCACTTCGACCATGTGCAACTGGTGCACGACGCCTTGCCCGACAAACAGCTGCTGTTCACCGAAGGCTGCCAGGAAGGCGGGCCACACCACGGCTCGTGGGCCCTGGGTGAGCGCTATGCACGTTCGATGATCAATGACCTCAACCGCTGGACCGTGGGCTGGATAGACTGGAACCTGCTGCTTGACGACAGCGGCGGCCCCAACCACGTGGGCAACCTGTGCAGTGCGCCCATCTTGGCCGACACCGCCGCCGGCACGCTGGCGCACCAAAGTTCCTACTGGGCGCTGGGCCACTTCGCGCGCTTCATCAAGCCCGGCGCGCGGCGTGTGCTGTGCGCGGCCACGCGCCAAGACATCGAAGCCACGGCCTTCATCAATCCTGACGGCACCACCGCCGTGGTGGCCATGAACCGCAGCGAACAAGCCCTGCGCTTTGTGCTTGAAGCAGGCGAGCGGCGCTGGGTCAGCGAGCTGCCAGCGCACGCCATGGCCACCTACCTGGACGCTGCTGACCCGCACGGCGGCCACTGATCGCTCGACCCCCGCGTTCAGGGGGATCAAAACTCCCACGTCTCGGGGTTTTCCTGGGTTCTTAATGCTGAAAGCGCTTTCACAATGGGTTCAGCGATCAACCAGCAGCGAGCCGCTGCAAATGAAACCGCAAATAACGGGGGCCGGCGCACAAACGCGGCCCATCCATCGGTCCAGCCCTGCAGGGGGTCTGCAGCGGCCCGAGGAGCGGTGGTCAAGTTTGTCTGGAGA
>JANNEX010000354.1:0-1725 GCA_031379155.1 Rubrivivax sp. | reverse complement strand
CCGGCCTATGCGCCCTTTGTCACCGAGGCCGCGCGATGATCGACGTGCAAAACCTCAGTAAACACTTCAACAGCGGCCGCGGGCGACACCTGCGCCGCGTGCAGGCCGTGGCCGGCGTGAATTTCGTCGCCCCCAATGCCTGCATCACCGGGCTGCTGGGCCCCAACGGCGCGGGCAAGACCAGCACCTTGCGCATCGCGGCGGCCTTGATCGAACCCGACGCCGGCCGTGTCTGTGTGGACGGCATCGACGTGACGCTTCAGCCGCAACAAGCGCTGGCGCGCATGGGCATGCTCAGCGATGCGCGAGGCCTCTATCCGCGGCTGACAGCGCGTGAAAACATCGTCTACTTCGGCCGCTTGCATGGCATGACTGACGCCAATGCATCAAGGCGCGCCGACCACCTGGCCCAGGTGCTGGACATGCAGCCATTGCTGGACCGCCGCACCGAAGGCTTCAGCCAGGGCGAGCGCATGAAGACCGCACTGGCACGCGCCCTGGTGCACGACCCCGCCAACATCGTGCTCGACGAGCCCACCAACGGCCTGGACGTGTTGGCCACGCGCGCGCTGCGCGAAGCCTTGCGCCGGCTGCGCGACGAGCAGGGCAAGTGCATCATTTTTTCGACCCACATCATGCAAGAGGTGGAACGCTTGTGCGACCAGGTGGTGGTCATGGCGCAAGGCCGCACCGTGGCCACGGGCACGGTGGCACAGTTGATGGAACAAGTGGGCAGCCGCGACTTTGAAGAGACCTTCGTGCAACTGGCCTTTGCCGACAAGGCGGTGTACACATGATGGCCGCCGCCTGGACCGTCTACTGCAAAGAACTGGTCGACGCGCTGCGCGACCGCCGCACGCTGCTCATGGTGCTGCTCAGCTCAGTCGCCATCGGCCCCTTGGTGCTGATGCTGGTGAGCAGCCTGGTGGCCGGCATTGAAAAGCGCGCCGAGGCGCGAGAGATCGTCGTGCTGGGCATGGAACATGCGCCGACGCTGCGCAACTTTCTCGAGCGCCAGACCTACACCGTGCAAGCGCCGCCCGCCAACTTTGAGCAGGCGCTGCGTGAAAGCAAGCTCGGTGACCCCGTGCTGGTCGTGCCAGCTAACTTTGAAAGTGAGCTGTCTCGTGGTGAGCCACCGGTGCTGGAACTGGTGTCCAGCGCCGCCAACCAGCGCTCGCAAACGGGCACCGGGCCGGTGCTGCGTTTGCTGCGCGCTTTCAATCTAGAACAGGCCACGCTCAGGCTGGCCATGCGTGGTGTTGCACCAGCGCTGCTCGAAGCCGTGCGTGTGGAAGAACGTGACCTGGCCGACCCCGCCACGCGCGCTGCGCAGCTGGCCACCATGGTGCCGTTTTTTGTGCTGATGGCGGTGCTCTACGGCTCGCTCAACGCAGCACTGGACACGACGGCCGGTGAACGTGAACGCGGCTCGCTCGAGCCGCTGCTGATGAACCCGGCGTCGCGCTTGTCGCTGGTGCTGGGCAAGTGGGCGGCGGTGGCCAGCGTGAGCATGCTCATCGCCGTGTTGTCCTGCCTGAGCTTCTTGCCTGGGCAATGGCTGTTGCGCAGTGAAGCCCTGGCGGCGATGTTTCGTTTTGGCGTGGGTGAAGCGGCGGCCTTCGTCGCCTTGCTCTTGCCCTTGGCCAGCGCGTTGTCTGCGCTGCTGATGGCCATTGCCATCCGCTGCAAATCGTTCAAGGAAGCGCAGGCCAATGCCACGGT
>JANNEX010000323.1:0-2781 GCA_031379155.1 Rubrivivax sp. | reverse complement strand
CACCGGCAATGGCGACGGTGATGGCTTTTACAGCCCTGACTTCCTGAAGACCGGTAAGTGCGGAGAGCGCACGGTGCTGCGTGGCGGAGTTTGCCGTTTCGACTTCTCAAGCACAGTGCAAAACATACCCGAGAGCCAGCGAGTCAGCCTGTTCGGCACCGCGCGTTTCAAGCTGGCGACCAACGCCACGCTGTTCTCGGAAGTAGGTTTTTCCGACTACAAAACGACCCCGAGGTTTGCGCCACCAGCCCAGCCCGGCATTTACATGACGCAGGCCCTGGTCGACCGTCACGTCACGCCCTACCTGGCGCAACTGGGCATTCCTGCGGGATCGTTTTATCCCGTCGGCGACCCCAGCTTCCTGGGGCCGTCAATTAACTTGCGTGTCTATGACGCCGGCGGCAGAACCGACGAATACCGTACCAAGACCACACACGTGGTCCTGGGTGCCGAAGGCAATTTTGGCAACTTCGACTACACCACCTATCTGACCCACTCAGAGAACAAGTTCACCGACACCTTGACGTCGGGCTACCTGAGCTCCAACAAATTCAATGCGTTGGTGGCCAGCGGCGCCTTTGACCCCTTGGCGGCAGGCATTGGCACTTCGGTCGCGGTGCTGGCCCCTGCGGTGCTGCATCAGGTGTTCGACAGCTCCAAGTCGCAACTCGACATCGTCAGCGCCAAAGGCTCGCTGCCGGTGGCCAAATTGGGTGGGGGAGACCTGGCTGTGGGCCTGGGCATTGACGGCGGGCGCCAGCGCTTCGCCGACACGCCCAGCGCTATCGCCATGGGCGCCAATGCGCTGCAACCCACCTTTACTGACACCCCCATCGGTGGCAGTTCAGGTTCATTGCCGTTTGACTCCAAGCGCAACACCGTGGGCATGTACGCAGAAATTGTGGCGCCCATCGCCAAGTCGCTGGAGTTGTCTGGGGCGGTGCGTTTTGACCGTTTCTCGGCGGTCACCAACTCGCAGAACTTCAACTCTGCGGGTGCGCCGATTGCTGCTGCCACTCAAGGCAAGTCTGCGTCTGACACCACCTTCAAGATCAGCGGGCGCTTCCAGCCGATTACCGAGTTGCTGTTCCGTGGCTCCATTGGCACAGGCTTCAAAGCGCCGACGCTGAACAACATCACCAACCCGGTTCAGGCCTTTGGCAGCACGGGCTTCCACGATTGCCCACCGGGCTTGGCCGCCAACCTGTCGCGCTTTTGCACCACGGTTTCTTCTGAGTACAACTTGCGCACGGGCGGCAACCCCAATACCGACGCAACCGGCCTGAAGCCTGAGAAGTCTGAGCAGTGGACCCTGGGCTTCCGTGTCGAGCCCAACCGTGCTATTTCCTTCGGCGTTGATCTGTGGAGCGTCAAGCTCAAGGATCGCATCGACACGGTGCCTGAAGACGTGGCTTTCTCGAACGGCGTGACTTACGGCAAGCTGTTCTCGGTGCTGCCTGACCCTGTGACTGGCCGGCCCACGCTGACCTACACGCAGAGCCCCAGCAACGAAGGCAAGGCCCGCTACATGGGCCTGGACTTCGACGTCACCAGCAACGTGGGCACGCCCATCGGCAAGCTGACCAGCCGTGCCACCCTGACCTACATGATTCGCTCGCAGTACGAGGTCACCGGCCAGCCTGGGTACCAGACCAGCTTGGGCGGCATCGGGCCTGACACCGAAAACACCTTCCGCTGGTTGGCCAACCTGAGCTTCACCTTGGAAAGCGGTGCCTTCACCAACTCATTGACGGTCTCCATGAAGCCGGGTTACGGCGATGCGCCTTCAACCGCCAGCAGTGGTTCTGAAATCCGCCTTGTCAACGCCAACGGCTCCATCGGCGGACGTGTGGCGGTGACCCGCCGGGTCAGCTCCTACTCGCTGCTGGACTGGCAAGGCAAGTACCAGATCACGAAGGAGTTCTCGGTCACTGCAGGCATCAAGAACTTGCTGGACACCGACCCGCCGTTCTCGATCCAGAACCTGGACGGTACCGGCAACATGCGCGGCTTCGACGCCCGCTACGCCGATCCGCTGGGCCGCCAGTTCTTCTTGTCTGCGGCCTACAAGTTCTAAGTCGAACTTAAGAAGTGCGAAGGGCTCGTGGCTGCAAGGCCACGAGCCCTTTTTCCTTCGGCCTTGCGCTTCGAGGACAGCTACTTCGGCGGCAACCGAATCGCCCCATCCAGCCGAATCACCTCGCCATTGAGCATGTCGTTCTCAAGGATGTGCTTCACCAACTTGGCGTAGTCCTGCGGCGTGCCCAGCCGACTGGGGAAAGGCACGCTCGCGGCAAGCGCGTCCTGCAACTCCTTGGGCATGCCAAACAGCATCGGCGTGCCGAAGATGCCAGGCGCAATCGTCATGTTGCGAATGCCGTTGCGCGCCAGGTCACGCGCGATGGGCAGCGTCATGCCGACCACACCACCTTTGCTGGCGGCGTAGGCGGCCTGTCCCATCTGGCCGTCGTAGGCGGCCACGCTCGCTGTGCTGATGAGCACACCGCGCTCGCCTGTGGCTTCGGGGGTGTTCTTGGCCATCGCTTCAGCGGCCAGGCGGATCATGTTGAAGCTGCCGATGAGGTTGACGGTGATGGTCTTGCTGAACACCGCCAGCGGGTGCGCGCCGTCCTTGCCCATGGTCTTCACGGCGGGCGCGATGCCGGCGCAGTTGACCAAGCCGACGAGCTTGCCCAGGGCCAGCGCGGCAGCCACTGCGGCTTGGCCATCGGCTTCTTGGCTGACGTCGCACTTGACGAAGACGCCGCCAATCTCGCTAGC
>JANNEX010000310.1:0-1611 GCA_031379155.1 Rubrivivax sp. | reverse complement strand
GTGCTCAAAGAGCGTGACCTGTCACAGCCCGCCAGCTGGGGCTTTGCCTTGGCGGTGGGGGTCATGCTGGTGGCGCTGCACTTCTTTTTGCTGGCCCTGGTGTGCAACCGCTACACCGTCAAGCCGCTGCTGGCGCTGCTCATCGTGGCCACTGCATTTGCCAGTTATTTCATGCAGAGTTTTGGTGTCTATCTGGACCCCACCATGCTGCGCAACGTGCTGCTGACTGATGTGGCCGAAGCGCGTGAACTGTTCTCGTGGCGGCTGCTGCCCCACCTGCTGCTGTACGCCGTGCTGCCGCTGTGGCTGCTGTGGCGTGTGCGCCTGGTGACACGGCCCTGGGCCAGCGCGGCCGTCGTGCGCCTGGGCTGCCTGGTGATGGCGGCCGTGGCTTTGGTAATGGCGCTGGTGCTGGTGTTTCAAGCCTTTTCGTCCTTGATGCGCAACAACAAGGACATGCGCTACCTGGTCACGCCGGGCAACTATCTGTGGTCCCTGGGCGCGGTGGTGGCAGCGCAGACAAAAGGTGCGGCCAAGCCGCGCCAGGCCATTGGGCTGGACGCCGCGCCGGGCCCGCGCATGGCCGCACGCATGGCCGCAAACATAGCCGCAAACATGGCCGCGCAACCAAGCGGCGCCAAGCCGCTGCTGGTGGTGTTGGTAGTAGGCGAAACCGCACGCGCCGCCAACTGGGGTTTGAACGGCTACGCGCGCCAGACCACGCCTGAACTGGCGCAACTGCCCGTCATCAATTTCCCCGACGTGACAGCCTGCGGCACCAACACCGAAACCAGCCTGCCTTGCATGTTTGCGCCCGTGGGCCGGCGCGACTACGACGAAGCGCGCATCCGTGGCAGCCAGTCTTTGCTGCATGTGCTGGCGCGTGCCGGTGTGGCGGTGCACTGGCGCGACAACCAGTCGGGCTGCAAAGGTGTGTGTGAAGGCTTGCCGCAAGACGACGTGCTAACGCTCAACCCGAGCGGACTGTGCAACCAGGGCCGTTGCATGGACGAAGGCTTGCTGGTGGACCTGGAGCAACGCCTGGCCAGCGCCAAAGGCAGCCAGTTGCTGACCCTGCACATGCTGGGCAACCACGGCCCCGCTTACTTTCGCCGCTACCCGGCGGCCTTTGCGCGCTTTGCACCAGCCTGCCAGCACGACGACCTGCAAAAGTGCAGCCGCGAAGAAATCAACGCCGCCTACGACAACGCGCTGCTCTACACCGACCATGTGTTGGCAAAGTTGATCGGCCAGTTGCAGGCGGCATCCGAGCGAGTGGACTCGGTGCTGCTTTTTGTCTCTGACCACGGCGAATCGCTGGGCGAAAACAACCTCTACCTGCACGGCCTGCCCTATGCCATTGCGCCTGATGTGCAAAAGCGCGTGCCCATGGTGTTGTGGCTGTCGAGCGGTGCTCCCGTCGGTCTGGGTCTGGACACGGCTTGCCTCAAGCAGCGCGCCACGCAGCCAGCCGCGCACGACCATCTCTTCCACACTTTGCTGGGCTTGCTGGACGTGAAGACGGCGCTCTATGAGGCCGACTGGGACATCGCCAAAGGCTGCCGCGCCGCAGCCACGCCACCATGAAGGCAGCGGCACAGCCGTACAGCG
>JANNEX010000210.1:0-2986 GCA_031379155.1 Rubrivivax sp. | reverse complement strand
CCCTGCCCGGCCCACCCCATTTGGGCGTTAGGGTGGGTGCGTGAACGTTTGATGAAAGGCCGCAAGTCCACCTCGGCCAGCACCTTGTGTTCAACCAGCCAGCGGTTGGCTTCGTGGTAGGCCTCTTCCACCAGCAGCGCAATTTCGTCGTGCAAGATGGGCTGCACTTCGCGCCAGCCTTCCAGTGTCAAACCGGCCGCACGCCAGGCGTCGAAGATGATGCGCGCCAGCACGTGCGCGCGCAGCATGTCGTGCGGGTCAAGCTCGGTGCGGCCTTCCAGGTGGGCCACGCGTGAACGCAGGTCGGCAAATTCCCACGACGCACGGTCCATGACTGCCAGTGCCAGGCGTGAGGTGACGATTTCAAGTTCGATGGTGTCGTCGGGCACCAGGGTCAGCGCTTCGCGGCTGCTGCCGGGCGGTGGCAGGTCGCCGGGGCGCGACGCCGACACGCCGTGTGTGAGCACCTTGCGCAGTCCGTTGACGATGTGGCGGTGCCAGCCCTGTGCGCTGGTCATCAAGCCCTGCACCAGGTCGCGCCGGCGCTGGAACACCATGTGCTCGCTGGGCTTGTCCAGCAGTTTGCGCGCGCCGTCAATGACGGCTTGCACCACGCCCGTCAGGCCCTTGACCAGCTCTTCGGTGTAGAGCCGCCGCGCCTGGCCGGCAATGGAGTCGGGCGAGGCGCTGGTGGCCATGTCAGGTGGGGCGCAAACTCAAGGTGGGAATCCAGCCCACTCTACACCACCGCCCCGGCGTTGGGGTCGTTGGGATCGACTTCCTTGGCCCCTAGCTTGATCAGGTCCTCGCGCTTGACACCCAGCCACATGGCAATGCCTGCGGCGACAAAAATCGACGAGTAGATGCCGAACAAGATGCCGATGGTCAGCGCCACGGCAAAGTAGTGCAGCGTGGGCCCGCCAAAGATCAACATCGACAACACCATCATCTGCGTGCTGCCGTGGGTGATGATGGTGCGGCTGGTGGTGCTGGTGATGGCGTGATCAATGGTCTGCGGCGTGGTGAGTTTGCGAAACTTGCGAAACGTTTCGCGCACGCGGTCAAAGATCACAACCGACTCATTCACCGAATAGCCCAACACCGCCAGCACTGCGGCCAGCACGGCCAGCGAAAACTCCCACTGGAAAAAGGCGAAGAAGCCCAGGATGATGACCACGTCATGCAGGTTGGCAATGATGCCGGCCACCGCAAACTTCCACTCAAAGCGCACTGCCAAGTAGGCCATGATGCCCAGCACCGTGACGGCCAGGGCCAGCGCGCCGTTCTGGTAAAGCTCGGCACCCACCGACGCACCCACGGCTTCGGTGCGCGCCAGGGTCAAGGGCTCTTTGCCGTCAGCGCCCGAGCAGCTGGGCCGGCTGACTTGTTCGCCCTGTGCCGTGGTGTATTGCTTGGTGCCCAGGGCGCCACTCTCGGCCTTGCACAACTCGGCAAAGACACGCGACGCGACTTCGGTTTGTTTGATGTCGCCGCGCACCGGCAGGCGGATCAGCACGTCGCGGCTGGTGCCGAATTTTTGCACCTGGACTTCGCCAAAACCCATCTTCTCGACCGTGCTGCGCGTGCGGTTGATGTCGGCTGACTGGGCGTAAGCCACCTCCACCAGCGTGCCGCCAGTGAATTCAATCGACGGGTTGAGGCCGCGCGTGATCAGGAAGAACACCGCCAGGCCAAAGGTGATGAACGAGATGACGTTCAGCACCAGCGCGTGGCGCATGAACGGAATGTCTTTGGTGATGCGGAAAAATTCCATCGTCTCTCTCCCGTTCAGGCTGCGCCGGCTTTGTCTGCTTTGTCGTCTTCAAGCTGGGGCACGGCCGCACCGGCAGGCCGCCAGACCTGGCCGATCGACACTGCTTTCAGCCGCTTTTGGCCGCCGTACCAAAGGTTGACCAGCCCGCGCGAAAACATCACGGCCGAGAACATGCTGGTCATGATGCCCAGGCAATGCACCACCGCAAAGCCACGCACCGGGCCTGAGCCAAACGCCAGCAAAGCCACGCCCGCGATCAGCGTCGTCACGTTCGAATCCAGGATGGTGCCCCAGGCTCGCTCATAACCGGTGTGGATGGCGGCCTGTGGCGGCGCGCCGCCACGCAGCTCTTCGCGCACACGCTCGTTGATCAGCACGTTGGCGTCGATGGCCATGCCCAGGGTCAGCGCAATGGCCGCGATGCCGGGCAGCGTCAGCGTGGCTTGCAGCATGCTCAGCACGGCCACCAGGCACAGCAGGTTGAAGCCCAGCGCCACGGTGCTGAAAGCGCCAAACAGCAAGTAGTAGGCGCACATGAAGATGGCGATGGCGGCAAAGCCGTACTTCACGCTGTCAAAGCCTTTGGCGATGTTGTCGGCCCCCAGGCTGGGGCCGATGGTGCGCTCTTCAATGATCTCCATCGGCGCAGCCAAGGCACCGGCGCGCGTGAGCAGCGCCATGTCAGCCGTTTCTTGCGGCGTGAAGTTGCCGGTGATCTGGAAGTCAGTGCCGAACTCACCCTGGATGGTGGCCACTGAAATCGCTTCGCCCTTGCCCTTTTCATACAGCACGATGGCCATGGGCTTGCCCAAGTTTTCGCGCGTGGCGTTGCGCATGGCGCGGCCGGCCACGTCGTCCAGGCTCACGCTGACCATGGGCTTTTGGTCTTTGTCGATGCCGGCGCTGGCTTTTTTCAGCTGCTCACCGGTGGCGATGACGTCACGCTTCAGGCCGACGTTGCGCTGCACCGTTTCACCGGCAGCCAGGCGTTGCGGCACGGTTTCAGCGGCGGCGGCCGTGTCGGTCTCGACCAGACGGAACTGCAAGGTGGCGGTGCGGCCGATGATGTCTTTGGCGCGCGCCGTGTCCTGCACGCCCGGCAGTTGCACCACCACGCGGTCCAGGCCCTGCTGCTGGATCACTGGCTCGGCCACGCCGAGCTCATTGACGCGCTTGTGCAGGGTTTCGATGTTCTGCAGCAGCGCCTGGCTG
>JANNEX010000199.1:0-6054 GCA_031379155.1 Rubrivivax sp. | reverse complement strand
GAACGCTGCTCGCCGCTGGCGGACGCAAAGAGGATCTCGGTGTTGAAGACGATGCGCTCACGGGCTTGAGGGTCAGCCGGCGCTCGGGTGTTGTACAGCGGCGTGCAGTGCTGCTGATAAGGCGCCCAAGTGGCTTCGCTGGGCGCTTCCCAAAAAGCCTGGGCTGCCGCACGTGCAAGCGCGCCGCCGAGCTCTTCAAACATGTCCAGCTTGCGCGCCAGACCCATGTGGTGGCTGGTGCTGGACAGGATCACACGCGCCGGGTGCGCTGGGTGGCGTGCCAGGTAACGCTGCGCCACAAAACCACCAAAGCTCTGGCCCAGCACGATGGGTTTGCTGATGCCCAGCGCACTGCACAAAAGCACGATGTCGTCGGCAAAAGTGTCCAGCGTCCATTCGTGTGCCGGCCGGCGGTCACTGCGGCCGTGGCCTCGGTGGTCAACGTAGACGATTTGCGCCACGTCGGCCAGTTGGCCAAACAGCGGCTTGAAGCCGCTGTGGTCGTAGCCAGGGCCGCCGTGCAGCAAGATGAGCGTGGGCTGTTCGCGCATTTGCACGCCGTCGGGCACGAGGCTGGGGCCTTCGATGTCAACAAACAAACGCACGCCAGGGGCGATGGTGATGAGCATGGTGGGTGCTGCAAAGACGCGATGCCGCCACTGTAAGCTTGCGCTGCGAAAGTGCGCGCCATGAAACCTAAGCCTGAATACCTGCTCGACCTGCAAGCCTGGCCGCGGCGCAGCACATTCGATCACTTTGCGGGTTATGCACATCCGAACTTCAGCGTCTGCACGCGCATCGACGTGGCCGCGCTCAAGCCTGCGCTGGCAAAGGCGGGCGTGGGTGGCGTGTCGCTGGCCTGCCATTACGTGGCGCTGCAACTGGCCAACGGCATTGAGAACTTTCGCTACCGCCAGCAAGGCAGTGGCGTGCGCGTGATGCCCTTGCTGCATGCCAGCACCACGGTGCTGCGTGCTGATGGCAAAGGCGGCAGTTTTGGTTTTGCCAACCTCCACCACCGCCCTCACTTCGCGGCCTTTGCCGCAGCCGGCGCGCTGGCCATGGCCGCCGCGCGCGAAGGCCGAAAACACGCCCAGCCCGCCGTGGACGAAGCCTCCTTCATCTACTGCACCACCCTGCCCTGGCTGCACTTCACCAGCTTCACGCACGCGCGCAATGGCGGGCTGGAAGACAGCATCCCGAAGTTCGCTTTTGGCCGCATTGAAGCCGACGGTGACAAGCGCTGGATGCCGCTGGCCGTGGAGGTCAACCACGCGCTCATGGACGGTTTGCACGTAGGCCGTTTTGTGCAGGCCTATGAAGCGGCGATGCGTGAGCCGCTGCCCTGGATCAGCGGCGCGCCAATCGCCTTGCCAGAATCAAGCTGAGGCCCACGCCCAGCGCACCACAGGCGCTGGTCACCAGCCAGGTCGACTGCCAGCCCCCGGCGCGCACCGCCAGCCAGGCCACCAGCGGCGGCCCCGCAAACTGGCCCAGGGCCGAGCCCTGCTGCATCCAGCCCACGGTGGTGGCCAGTGCGTGTTCACCCGGCGCCACACGCAGGGCCAGCGAAAACAGCGTGCCGGGGATGAGCCCTCCGACGCCTGAAAACACGAGCACGCCCGCAAAGCGCAGCCACGGCGGCTGGTCCAATGCGGCAAAGGCCAGCACGGCCGCTGCCGTCATAGAGGCAAAGCCCCACAGCAGCAAGCGGTGCGCGGCCACGCCGCGCTGCAAGGCTTGGCCCGACGCGACATTGCCCGCCATGTTGACCGCCGCCACCAGCGCCGTCAGCCAGGCAGTGGCCACCACGGGCACGCCGGCTTGGCTGTAGATGGTGGGCAAGAAACCGATGACGGCCATCCACTGGCTGGCATAACTGGCAAAGATGGCGGCCACCAGCCAGGGCCCGGGGGCGGCCAGCGTGTCGCGCACGGCCTGCATCCGGCTGGCCTGTGCAAGACCTGCCGGCGCAGGCGGCGCCACGCTGCGCCACAGCCACCACGCCATGGCCAGTGACAGCGCGCCCAGCGCCCACCACCAGGCGCGCCAGCCCAGGCTGTGTATGCACCAGGGCCCCAGCAGCAGCGCCAGCGCCGTCGCCAGTGGCATGTAGGTGCCCCACAGGCCCAGCCAGGTGGCCACACGTTGCGGCGGCACCAGGCTGCGCAAAAGGCCGGGTGCGGGCAGCACGACCAGCAAGAAGCCAAAGCCTTCAATGGCCCGCAGCAGCATCAAGGCGGGCACGCCGTGCGACAAGCCGCCCATCACACTGGCCAGGCCCAGGATGAGCAGCCCCAGCACCATGCTGCGCCGCGCCCCCAAGCCGTCAGCCAAGGCGCCCATGGCCAGGCCCAAGGCCATGCCGACGGCTTGCACCAGCGAGAGCAAAAAGCCGGCCTGCACCAGGCTCATGCCCAAGGCTTGCTGCAAGGCCTGAATGGCCGGCGCGAGCTTGCCCACATGCAGCGCGGCGCACACGCCAGCCAAGATCACCACGCGCGCGGCGTAGGGCGCGGCGGACGCGCTCAATGGGCTTGTGCGTTCAGACGTTTCAGCGCGGTGGCCGGCCGGGCCTGCCTTGGCGGTCTGGACGGTCTTGACGCGGTGGCCGGTCTTGCCACGCTGCGCCTTGCGCTGCTGATTGCCTGTCTTGTGGCCTCTCTTGTGGCCGCTCTTGCAGCGGTGGCGGATTGAGTTTGCGCTCTTCACGCGCCAGCACCAGTTGCGTTTCCAGCGCCGCGTCTTTCATGCCCTTCAAGGCGCAGAAGTTGGCGCGTGAAATGGTGCTGCTTTCAAAGCTGCGCAGCAGCGCAGCGCGGCTGCGGCGGGCTTCGTTCTCAGCAGCTTGTTCTGGCGTCAAGGGCAGCGCTGGCGCTGCGGCTTGCACAGGCTGTTGGCGCTGCTGCGGCGGCTGGACATCAGGGCGCGGCGGGCGTGGCGGGCGCGGTTGATCAGGAAGCCGCGGCAGCGCCGCTGCGTGGTCATCGCGGCGGCCTTGCGGCTCGGGCCTGGGCGGGCGCGGCATGCGCTCTGCGCGAGCGGGCTGCTGCGTCTGCTGCGGCCGTTGCGGGCGCGGTGGCCGGGGCGGGCGCGGCTGCGCAGGCAGATCGCTGGCGCCAGCCGCTGCGGGGCCATCGCCTTGCGGTGCGGCCTGGGGCTGTGCCTGCGCCTGTGACTGAGTCGGCCATTGCGCTTGCTGGGCTTGCCGGTGCGCATCGCGCTCGGCCTGACGCTGCGCCTGGCGGCGTTCATGCACGATGGCCAAGCGGCGTTCCAGCTCGAGCTTGCCGGCGTCCCGATGTTCTTGCGCGATGTCGCCCGCCGCCTGGCCGTCCAGGTCAAAGCGGTGCGGCGAATTCAGCAGTGCCTTGATGTAGGCCGTGCTGGTGGTGTGGCGGTGCAAGAAGATGGACAGCGACTTCTTGTTGAAGACACCCGGCACGCGCAGCTGAATGTCGGCCTGGATGCGCAGCTTGATGGGCAGCATGCGGCCGGCGCCAAAGAGCGCGGGGAAGTGCTGGGCCAGCAGGGCGGCACAGGCCAGCGGTGACAGGTCAGGGATGGCGGGTGCGGGTGCGGGTGCAAGCTCTGCGGCGCTTGCTTCAACAGGCGCTTGAGTGGGCGCATCCGCAGGAGCCTCAGCGGCTGCATCAGCGGCTGCATCAGCGGCTGGGTCAGGGGCCGAGTCAGCCGGTGCTTGCGCAGCCACTTCCAAGGGCGCGGGCGCTGCCACCGCTGGCGCATCAACGGATGTCACCGCTGCCTGCACTGGCGCGCCCGGCTCAGCCGTGGCTGCGCTCGCTGGCGGCGTGTGTTGTTCTGGACTCGATGGTGTCTCTTGCATGTTCAATTCAAGGCTGGTGCGGCAGTGCAGGTGCTGATTGTCGTTCGCCTTCGCCCCACACCCAAGCACTGTTAACCTGAACCCATGAACATCGCCGTCATCGGTGGCGGCATTGCCGGTTTGACCGCTGCCTGGCTGCTGTCGCGCCAGCACCATGTCACCCTGTTTGAGCGCCATGCGCAACCCGGTTTTGTGGCCCACAGCCTGGCCGTGGACGGTGTGCGTGTGGACGTGCCGCTGCGTGTGTTTTATCCCGGCTACTACCCCACGCTGACGCGCCTGTATGCCGAGATGGGCGTGGCCACCGAGCCCGTGAGCTACGCCACCACCTTTACCGGCAGCGATGGGCGCGCGTTTTTTCGCTGGCGCAACTTGCAGCTGGGTGGCCGCTCTTACCCCTTCGTGTGGCCGCAAGACGTGGCCAGCGCGCGCGCCCTGCGCATCCTGCGCGGTGCTTTGAAATTCCACCGCGTGTCGCGCCGCGCCTTGGCTGCGGGTGAACTGGCCGGGCGCAGCATTGGCGAGTTTGTCGATGCGCAAGGCATGCACCCTGACTATGTGCAAGGCCTGCTGCTGCCCGCGCTGGCCACCATCGCCACTTGCACCACCGCCGACGCACGCCACTACCCGGCCGACGTGGTGGCCGGCTACGTCGTGCGCGGCCTGACGCGGCAAAGTGTGCGCCGCGCCGTGCACGGTGCTGACGACGCCTGCGCGCGCCTGGTGGCCGGCATCACGCGCGTGGTGTGCAGCGCCGGTGTGCGTGGCGTGCGCCAGCAAGGCAGCGCCGTGGCGGTGCAGCGTGCCGGGCAGGTGACTGAACACTTCGACCACACCGTGCTGGCCACGCAGGCCAACCAGGCGCTGGCCCTGTGGCAAGAGCCCGACGCGGCGCACGCACAAGCCTTGGCGCAGTTTCACTACCGCGCGCTGGACGTGGTGATGCACCGCGACAGCCGCCTGATGCCAGCGCGCCGGTGCGACTGGTCGCCCGTCAACGCGCGTGTCTGCGACGCGCATGAACGGCCGCAAAGCACGATCTGGGTCAACGCCGTGCAGCCGGCCTTGCGCCACGCCCGGCCGCTGTTCCAGACCGTGCAGCCGCAGATGCAGCCGCGTGAAGAACTGGTGCTGGGCCGCACGCACTTTGAGCGCCCGCTGGTCGATGCGGCCAGCCAGCGTGCGCTGGTCACGCTGGGTGAATTGCAGGCGCAGCCGGGGCAAAGGGTATGGCTGTGCGGCTCTTACGCGCAGGCCGGTGTGCCGCTGCTGGAAAGTGCGGTGCGCTCGGCTTACAGCGTGGCGGCGGCTTTGGCGCGCTCGCGCGAGCCGGCCACCAGCACGTAGCCCAGCCCGGCTGCGCGGCAGGCGCTGATGAGGCGCGCGGTAATGGCCACGCGGCGCCAGTCACGCTGCAAGACCTGCAAGCCATGGCCTTGCGCTTGCAAGCGCACATGGCGCACAAAGCCGCCCAGCACGGCCTCGTCCAGGGTCTGCACTTGCGCGTCTTCAAAGCCCAGCGCTTGCAGCCGCTGCGCCTGCTGGTCGGGTGACAAAAGTTCGCCGGCAGGCAGGCCGCACAGCCACGCCGCCCAGCGCAGCAAAGGCCTGCGCCAGCCGCCGCGCTGGGCAGGCAAACTCAGGTCGGTGTAGGCCAGGCGACCACCCGGCGGCAGCAGCGTGTGCGCCGCTTGCAAAAAGTCTTGGCGCGGCTGCAAGTGGTAGGCGGCGTCCACGCACAACACACGGGCAAAGCTGTGTGGCGGCAGGCCCAGGGTGAACAATGCGGCGCCGTCGCCTTGTTTGACCTGGACCGCCGCGCGGCTGTTCAAGCGGCGCGCAGCCGCAGCCTGGGCGCCGTCGTGCTCTACGCCCAACACGCTTGCAGCACCGAAGTGCTGTTGCCACAAAGCCAGCTCGTCGCCCGCGCCGCAGGCCACGCTGAGCACGCGGTCGCCGGCATGCAGACAAGCGGTTTCGCCGCTTGGCATCAGTCGTCGTGCGAAGTCACCAGCGCCTGCGCAGGCTCGAAGTCCGGGCCCTGCGCAATGCGCTGCCAGTACGAAGCGTGCGCGTCGCTGTGCTCGGGCCACAGTTGCAAGAACTGCGCGCGCCAGGCGGGGGTGGCGCTGTCCACGGCAATGGCGTCGATGTGCACATCGCCCACGCGCAGGCCGTGGCGGCGCGCCTGCGCATCACCGGCGAAG
>JANNEX010000152.1:0-11890 GCA_031379155.1 Rubrivivax sp. | reverse complement strand
GTCTTGGTGTTAGGTTCCAGCGCCGCCTCCAGTTCAGCCAAGGCATCGGCCGCATACACCGCCAGCTTTTGCATGCTGGGCAGCGAAGAGTGGCAGCCTGTAAAACCGAAGTTCATCATGCCGTTGTAGCTTTGGCAGGTGATGTTCAGCGCCTGTCCGTGGGTGACGATGGAGGCCGGGTAGGTGGCCAGCAGTTCTGCGCCGCGAAAGTACAGCGGCTTGTCGGGCCCGGGCACATTGGAAATCGTGATGTTGAACATCGGCCGCGTGCGCCCGCCTATGCCGGTGAGCAGGGTAACGATGGTTGGCGCCATCAGCAGCATGGTGTACTGGAGCATGGCCGCGCGCGGCAGCGCCTGCACATGGGCCTTGGCGTGCTGCACGCTGGCCTTGATGGCGTGCAAGCGCTCAACCGGCGCCTCGATGTCGGTGCCCAAGGTCGAAACGATGAAGCTGATGGCGTTGCCTGCGCCTTCGTCGTCGTGCGGCCGCACCGACACCGGAATGCCGGCGGTCAACGGCTTGTCGGGCAGGCTGTCGCGCTCTTGCAAAAAACGCCGCAGCGCGCCGCCACACAGCGCCAGCACCACGTCGTTGAGCGTGCAGTGGCCGGCAGCCGCCACGGCGCGCAGCCGCGCCATGCTGAACTGCTGGGTGGCGAAGCGGCGCTTCTCACGCACGCGGCCGTTGAGGATGGAGCGCGGCGCATCGAAGGGCAAGGCCATGCCGTCGCTGGGGTCGCCCACACGCTTGAGGATCTTGCCAAAGGCCGCCAGCAGCGAAGGCACCGACTGCGCTTGGCCGCGCAGCGCCTGCACGGCCAATGCGGTGGCGCTGGCCACGGTGGGCAGTGGTGGGGTGTTGTTTTTGCCGCTGTCTTTGTTGCTGTCTTTTTTGTCGGCCGCAGGGGCCACGCCGCTGGCCCAGAAAGGTGGCAGGCCGAGGCTCTTGTCGCGGTCAAATGACATCGCGCGCTGCAAGAGCTTGACGCCGCTGACGCCGTCAATCAGCGAGTGGTGCATCTTGATGAAGAGCGCAAAGCGGCCACCGTCCAGCCCTTCAATCAGCGTGCATTCCCAGGGCGGGCGGCTCAGGTCCAGCGGCGTGCTGTGCAGGCGGCCCACCAGTTCACCCAGCTCGCGTTCACCGCCCGGCCAGGGCAGTGCCGCGTGACGCACGTGGTATTCCAAATCCGCGTCGTCACCCTCCAGCCACGACGGGATCGGGTTTTTGTTGAAGGCCAACTTCAAGCGCCGGTTCCATGGCGGCGCAAAGTGGCGGTGGCTGCGAAAGTCGGCCATCAGCTGGCGCATGAAGTCTTGCGCCGCCTTGGGCGGCAGCTTGAACTGCAACAGGCCGCCCACGTGGTTGGGGGTGGCGCGGGTCTCGGTGAACAGCCAGGCGGCGTCAAGCGGGTTCAGGCGGACGGTGGTCATAGGGGGAATCGCTCCTGACCCGATTAGAGCAGCAACGGCCATGTCGATCGTGAATGCGGATAGCCAGTGGCCATCGCCGCCTGCCCAGAATGGCCCTTGCGGCTGCTGCGGCCAGGTCGCACCATCGCGCCCATGTCCTTGCAGATTGAGCATCTCGCCACGCCACCATCACTGTCCAGCGAGCCCTTGCGCAACGTCACGCTGTGGGCCGACGACAGCAGCGCGGCGTTGGCCTGGCTCACTGCCCTGTCAGGTGAAGGCCTGAGCCTGGAAAGTGTGGCCGCGCCGCGCGCCGGCGCTGATGCCCACGTGCTGTTTGTGCAGGCCGGCCTGGCGACACAACTGGCGCGCCTGCGCCAGCAACGCCAGGCCGTGCCAGCGCAGCCTTTGCTGGTGGTGTGCCGCGCATTGCGTGATCTTGACGAAGTGCTGGCGCTGGAGATGGGCGCCGACGACGTTGTGGCCAGCAGCGTCTCGCCGCCCGTGGTGGCAGCGCGCTTGCGTGCGCTGTGGCGGCGCCTGCCTGCGGCCGCCGCCCCGGCGCAGCCGCGTGAGCTGCGCTTTGGCGCGCTGTGCCTGCTGGCGCTGGAACGCCGCGTGCTGCTGGGTGGCACGCCGGTGCCGCTGTCCGAAGGTGAATTTGAAGTGCTGTGGTTGTTGGCCAGCCAGGCCGGCCGCGCCGTATCGCGCAGCGACATCCTGCGCCGTGTGCGTGGCCTGGAAGACCACCCCCAAGACCGCAGCATCGACAGCCGCGTCTACCGCATCCGCGCCAAGCTGGGCGACCCGGCGCTGGTGTGCACACGCATACGCACCGTGCGCAACTACGGCTATGCCTTTTCGCCGCGTGACTGGTAGTGGGCGCCATGAATCTGCACACCAGCACCCACAGCACCCACAGCACCACCCACGCTGCCACGATGCCACTGACTTTGACGGCCAGCCTTGTGCTCTTTGTCGGCGCCAAGGTGCGCCCAGACGCAGCCTTGGAAGCCTTGCTGGCGCGCGACGGCATGCGCTGCCTGTGGCTGGGCGCCATCGAACAAGCCACGCAGGCCGCGCAACTGGCGGTGTTTGACGCCGCGGTGCTCGACGCCACGCTGGCTGACAGCGCGGCCTCACCCGGCCTGTCGCAACTGCGCACGCTCTTGGGCTGCCCCCTGATGCTGGTGGCGCCACAGGCCGATGAAGTGGACGAGATCGTGGCGCTGGAATTGGGTGCCGACGCTTTCATCGCCCACCCGCTGGCGCCGCGGCGCCTGCGCGCCCACTTGCGCGCCTTGCTGCGTGGCCGGCGCAGCGCCGCTGCGGCCACGCCCGAGGCACTGGCCCCCACCCAGGCACGCTTTGACGGCTGGGCGCTGGAGCGCCACAGCGGCGTGCTCAGTGGCCATGGCCGGCGCATAGAGCTGACCCCCGTGCAAGCGCGCCTGCTGCAAGGCCTGATGGATGCCGCCGGCCTGCCCGTGCCGCGCCCGGCCCTGATGGCCGCGCTGCCACGCAGCGCTGGCCTGGCCGCGCGCAGTGTGGATGTCTACATCAGCCGCCTGCGCCAGCGTCTGGAGTTCGAAGGTGTGCAGCGCCTGCGGGTGCACATGGTGCGCGGCTGCGGTTATGCGCTGCAGGGGTTGGCGGCTGCCGTGCCGCTCAACACAACGGCTAGCGCGTCGGCGCGCACCCAAGCTGTCGCCATAGCACCCGCCGAAGCACTCGCCGCCTGATCAGCGGCCTGCGCCGGCCGCGCGCTGGTGCACCTGTGCCAGTTGCTCCACCGCGTCTGCAATCTGCGCTTCATCGTCAGCCCCAAAACCCAGCACCAGGCCATTGAGCAAGCCCGGCTCGCGGGCGTGCGTGGACAAGGTGCCTGGCGCCACGCCACGGGCCGCCAGCTCGGGCAACAGCGACACGTCGGGCAGTGTGGGCGGCAGCAGCAGGCACACGTTGAGCCCGCCAGGCGCGGCCTGCACACAGGCAGCCAGCGCAGGGTGGCGCCGCAAGGCCCCCAGCATCGCGTCGCGCCGACGCGTGTACAGCCCGCGCATGGCACGCACATGCGCGGCCATGTGGCCGCCTTCAATGAACTGCGCCAAGGCCAGTTGTGGCGCCACCGGGCTGTGGTCGCCCAGCATGCCGCGCACGGCCGCAAAAGCCGGCGCCAGTCGTTCAGGCACCACCAGGTAGCTCAGGCGCAGTGAAGGAAACATGATGGGGCTGTAGCCGCCCAGCAGCAGCACACTTTCGTGTTTGTCTTCGGTGATCAGGGGCGGCGGGCTGGCAGCATCAAATGCCACCTCGGCCAGAAATTCATGCTCAAAAATCCAGGCGCCGGTCTCATGCGCCCATTGCAGCAATTCAGCCCGGCGCTGGCGGCTCATCAGCGTGCCCATGGGGTACTGGCAGTGCGGCTGCACCAGCACGGCTGCAGGGCGGAGTGACACGCGCCGTGCGGCTTGCACGTCAAAGCCTTCGGCGTCGGGTGCGATGCCATGCACTTGCATGTGCAGCAGGCTCAAGAAACGTGGCGTGCTGATGTGGCCGGGCTCGCAGACACAGACTTCTGCGCCGGGCTCCAACAGCACCTGCGCCACCAGGCCAATGGCTTGCAAAGCACTCTCAATGATGATGATCTGGCGCGGTGAACACTGCATGCCTCGTGTCAAGGCCAAATGCTGCGCGGTGGCCGTGCGCAGCTCAAAGGTGCCGGCTGCCGCGCCGTAGGACAGGCGATCTCGCCGCGTCTCGTGATAGGCCTGCGCCACAAGCCGGCGCCATTGCGCCAGCGGGAAGTGCGACACGTCTGACATTTGCGGGCGCAGGCGCAGGCCACGCTGCCCGTGCAGCGGAAAATCCGAAGGGTCGTCGCTGATCGGTTTGAGGCGACTGAGCACACGCAGCGTGGCCGCGTTGGGCTCGCGGCGCTTGGGCGCGGGCGCGTCCGCCGCAGAGGCCGCTGAGTTGGCCGCCGTCTGGGCCACCACACTGCCCACGCCCACGCGGCGTTCAATGTGGCCGTCGGCTTGCAGCCAGGCAAAGGCTTCGTCCACCGTGCCGCGTGACACGCCCCATTCACGCGCCAATTGGCGCGCCGAAGGCAGACGAGACCCTGGCGGCAACTGGCCTTCACGAATGGCTTGCAGCAGCCGGTCGTGGATGCGCACACGCCAGGGACGCGTGTCAGGCTGGCCCTGGCTGTCGTCCCGTGTCTGGGCTTGAATGAACCAACCCGCTGCGCGTTTGACCACCCTGTCCACCTGCCGGCTATGGAGCCGGCATTCTGGCGCCACCGCACATGGCGCCACCGCGTATGGCGGCGGCGCCTTTCACTGCCAAGAACGTGGCTTAGAACTCGAACTTCACCGTGAGCTGGAAGTAGCGCCCGATGGCGCTGTGGTTGAAGTCGACCTTGTTCGACGTGTTCAGTGCTTCGCTCAGCGGCGGCATCTTGTCCATGACGTTCTTGATGGCCAAGTCGATGCGGCTCTTGGCGCCCAACAAGCCGCTGTAGCCCAGGCTCAGATCGAAGGTCGTCCAGCCCGGCACCACGCGCGTGTCGGGGGCCACGGCGCTGGGTGAGTCCACGTCTTTGAAGCTGGAGATGCTGCGCACAAAAGCCGTGGCTTCGAAGTTGCCCAGACTGGCGTTGACCGAGGCCACGTTGCGCCATTTCGGGAATCCAGCCACGCCCACAAAATCCTCCTCTGGCAGGCCCGGAATGGGCGACTTCTTGCGTGACAGCAAGACCCCAGCGTTGTTTTCCAGGCGCACTTTGGCAGGGCCCGCGTTGAAGGCGTAGCGCACATTGAAATCGATGATTTCAGTGTCGATCTTGGCCAGGTTGGCGGTCGGCGCAATCACCGCTGGGGTGGTGGTGTCGGGGTCGATCTGGCCATTGGGCAAACGCCGCACCAGGTTGGCTGCGGTGCCATAGCCGGCCACGGCCACGCCAGGGTTGTCCAAAATGGTCTGCAAGCCCAAGGCTTCGATGGCGTCCTTCTTCTTCACGTGGATGTAGTCCACCGATGCTGACAAGCCCGTGAAGGGCTCAACCACCAAGCCCAGCGTGAAAGCTTCTGACTTCTCCGGCTTCAGGTTGGGGTTGGACTTGGTGTTGGTGAAGATCTGTTTTTGGTTGCAGGCGTCGCGCGGCACACCTGCGGCCGCACAGCCCTGGAAGTCGATGGCTTGTGGGAAACCGGTCACGTCAGTGGCGTACAGGTTTTCCAGGCTGGGCGCGCGAAAGCCCGTGCCTACCGAGGCCCGCAACAGCACTTCGCGGATAGGTTGCAAGCGCAAAGAGAACTTGGGGTTGGTGGTGCCACCAAAGTCACTGTAGCGGTCATGGCGCACTGCGATTTGCGCTTCGAGCATGCTGGCCAGCGGCAACGACACTTCACCAAACACGGCCTTGGAATCGCGTCCGGCGTTGACCAGTGCCAACTGCGGGTCGCTTCTGAGCAGGCCCTGCACTTGCAGCGGGTCGGGCGTGTTGGTGTAGTTTTCTTTGGTGGCACCCAGGCCCAGCGCAAACAGCGCTTCACCTGCGGGCAGCTTGAACAGCGTGCCCGAAACCTTGGCGTCCACAAAGTCAATCACCGTGCGCGCGGTGCGCACGGGTGAGCCCAGCAGCGGCAACAGGTCGTCAGGCGACAGCTTGTTGGTGAAGGGGTTGATGACGCCGGTGCGAATGGCGTTGCGGAACAGCGTGTTGATGAAGTAGCCGCCGCCCTTTTCGGTGTAGTCGCCCTGGCCACGGCCTACGTCCACCGACCAGTCGTAGCTGGCCACCTCTCCCGACAGGCCCAGCAGCGTGCGCTGGCTCTTGACCTCGATGTCTTTGCGCCGGAACAGGCGCGGGTCGGTGGTGCGAAAGAGCCAGATCACGGCTTCACCGTAGGGGTTGGCCGGGTCGGTGGCCGCCACCGTGTTGGTGATGGGCTGCGGGTTCAGGAAGTTGCCCGACTCTTTGAACTTGTAGAAGTACTCGGCGCGCAATTGCATGCCAGCGGGCAGGGCCACCGCACCCTGGGCGAAGAAGGACTTTGACTTCACCTCGGGTTGCAGCAGCGTGGTCGAGTTGGGGTCAAACGGACACACACGGCCCGGCAATGCGCTGGCTACCTCTACACCACCGGGTGGCAAAGGCGCCTTGCAAGGCTTGATGGGTTCGTAACGGTCTTGGTTGATGAAGTAGACGTTGGGCTCGGGTGAGGTGGGCAAGCGGTCATCGGCCAAGCCGTATGGGCGCAGGTCGGCAGACTGGGTGATGCTGCGGTCGCGGTTGTTGATCTTGTTCACCTTGTCGGCTTCCAGACCAAACAGCACGTTGTAGCCATCTTTGCGCAGCTCACCAAAACCGGCCCACACCGATGCGCGTTGTTTGGCACCGTCGCCACGGCTGGTTTCACCGTAGCTGGCCTGCACGCCAATGCCGCTGTATTCACGCCTCGTGATGAGGTTGACGACACCCGCCACGGCGTCAGAGCCGTAGACGGCTGAAGCGCCGTCGCGCAAGATTTCGACCCGTTCAATGATCGACAGTGGGATGCCGTTCAAGTCGGCCGTGTCACCGTCTACCGGGTACTTGGCGATGCGCTTGCCGTTGAGCAAGACCAGGGTGTCGGAGTTGGCGAAGCCCGGCATCGCCGCGCCCTGGAAACCCGAGCGTGTGGGTGACAAAGAAAAGCCACCGTCTTCAGCGCCGGCCATCGAAGGCAGCGAATTGAGCAAGTCGCCCACGGTGGTGACCGCCAGGCGCTCTATCTGCGCACGCGTCACCGTCTGCAGTGGCGTGGCGCCTTCGTTTTGCACACGCTTGATGCTGGAGCCAGTGATCTCGACACGCTGGTCAGCGGCTTGTGCCCACACGGCAGGCGCTGCGGCGGCCAGGGCCAAGGCCGCTGCTGCGGCGACGGGTTTGATTTTGAACATGCAAATTCCTCCGAAGATGTGATGTGGGCACACTGCACACGCGCTGCGTGGCCGTGCTTGAAAGCCCAATCTAGGGACACCCGCAGCAATGCTGCGAAGCGATGTGTGGCGGCACTGCGCGCTGGGGTGATGCGATAGCGGCCAGCGTCACGCCAGCTCACCACCGCGATGCGGCGTGACACAGGTGACGCTGCGTCACGTCACGGGGGCGGGCGGGGTTTTCCAGGCCTGTGGTGCACGGGCCACGCGCAGCCCGTCACAAGCCTGTCGGCTACAAGGCCCCGCGACAACCCACCACGCCGCAGCGGCAAGCCAGCTTGCCTTCGTGGTGAGTCTCGCCGTAGTCCACCGTGATCTCGTCACCCGGGGCGATGGCAGCGCGCGCATAAAACTCAACCCGCCCGTTGCGTATCACCAGCCGCGCATTGGGCTGGCAACTGTGGTTGGTGTAGCGCATGGGGTCGGCGCTTTGGCTGAAGTCGATGGCCTTCTTGGCTGAGAGCTCAACGATCATGATGCGTTCGCTGCGTGTGGCGCGGATGCGCGCTTGTTGCACGCTGATGCTTTCGCCGCGAATCTCGCCTATCTTCAGGCGCGGCGGTATCGGCTCGGCGGCAAAGGCGCCCTGGCCGTCAATGGTGCTGGCGCGCACAGCCACGGCAAATTTTTGATAGGCCGGGCGCGGCGCATCCATCATGTGGCTGATTTGGCAGCGCCAGGCAACTCCACTTTGGGCGCCGGCTTCCATCCCTTCTTGCGGTGTTCAGCCGTCACAAAGGTGCGGATGCCACCGCGCACAAACCAGTCGGCGTGCAGGCGCACATAACGCGGCGCGATGGCGGCGACCAAATCGCTAACGATGGCGTTGGTGACCTTTTCGTGAAAGGCGCCTTCATTGCGGTAGCTCCAGAAATACTGCTTGAGGCTTTTGGTTTCGACACACAGCTTGTCGGCCACGATCTCTATCGTGAAGTGCGCAAAGTCGGGCTGGCCCGTCAACGGGCACAGGCAGGTGAACTCGGGCACGTCAAAGCGGATGACGTAGTCACGCTCGGGCGCAGGGTTGGGGAAGACCTGCAAGTCGCGACTGGGCGCGCTGGGTGGCGCGGCGGGCGCCACGCGTTGATTCAAGGCTTTTTTGGCCATGGTGCTTGATCGGTTTGATGTGCCCATTGCAAGGCAGCTCAGCGGGGGCGCGATGCTATCATCCGGGCTGCGTTGCGCTCCTGTGTTGAGCGCATTTTTCCATTCAAATCAAGCACTTACGCCGCTCTTGCGCCGCACAAACGGCGACCCATCGGCAGCCCCAGCCAATGCGCCTGACCCAGATCAAGCTCTCGGGCTTCAAGTCCTTCGCCGAACCCACCACCTTCCAACTGCCTGGCCAATTGGTGGGCGTGGTGGGGCCCAATGGTTGTGGCAAGAGCAACATCATGGACGCGGTGCGCTGGGTTCTAGGTGAAAGCAAAGCCAGTGAATTGCGTGGCGAGTCCATGCAAGACGTCATCTTCAATGGCAGTGGCCAGCGCAAGCCGGCCAGCCGCGCCAGCGTCGAGCTGGTGTTTGACAACACGCTGGCGCGCGCCGGTGGCCAGTGGAACAGCTTTGCTGAAATCGCCGTCAAGCGCACGCTCACACGCGACGGCACCAGCAGCTACTACATCAACAACCAGCCGGTGCGCAGGCGCGATGTGCAAGACGTGTTCCTGGGCACCGGCCTGGGCCCACGCGCCTACGCCATCATCGGCCAGGGCACCATCAGCCGCATCATTGAAAGCCGGCCTGAAGAGTTGCGGCTGTTCCTGGAAGAAGCCGCCGGCGTGTCCAAGTACAAAGAGCGCCGTCGCGAGACTGAAAACCGCTTGAAGGACACGCGCGAAAACCTCACGCGTGTGGACGACATCCTGCGTGAGTTGAACGCCAACTTGGACAAGCTGGGCAAGCAGGCCGAAGTCGCCACCCAGTACCGCACGCTGCAAGAGCTTGGCACCCTCAAGCTGCACCAGTTGTGGTTCTTGAAGCACCGCGACGCGGCCAGCGAAGAAGCGCGTGTGCAGGCTGCGGCCACCGCCGCCACCACCGCACTCGAGTCACGTTTTGCCGAGCTGCGGCATGTGGAGGCGCAGTTAGAGCAAGTGCGCCAGGCGCATTACTCTGCCAACGACGTGCTGCACAGCAAACAAGGCTTCCTGGCTGAAGCGGCGCTGGAAGCCAGCCGCTTGGAAGAGCGCATTCGCTATGTCGTGGAAGGCCGCAACCGCGCGCAAGCCAGGCTGGCCGACCTGGGCACGCAAAACGTGCAGTGGGCGCAGCGTCAAGATGCGGCCAAGGTCGAGCTGGAGGACATTGCCGCGCAGATCGTGCATGCCGACGAACAGGCCGAACTGCTGCACGCGCAAGCCGAAGACCAGGGCTTGGCCCTGCCCGATGCGCAAGAGGCCGTGCGCAGCGCGCAGGGCACCAGCAACACGCAGCGCGGCGCGGTGGCGCAAGTGCAGCAGCAGATTCAGGTGCTGGCTGCCGACAGCCGCAACATTGAAGAACAGTCGCGGCAATTCAAAACCCGGCGCGACAAACTGGCCGGCGAAAAACAGGGTTTGCAAGCGCCCGACATGTCGCGCTTTGACACTCTCAAAGTGCAGGACGCGGCCGCTGCCGAAGCGCTGGAAGTCAGCGAAGCGCGCCTGCACGAGTTGAACGAGCAGGTGCCGCAGCTGGACGAGCAGCGTCGCGCCGCACAAGAAGCCGTCAACCGCGAGTCAGGCCGCTTGGCCGACATTGGCGCGCGTCTTGAAGCCCAACGCGCGCTGCAAACTAAGGTGCAGACTGACGGCAAGCTTAAGCCCTGGCTGGACAAACATGGCCTGGGCGGTTTGCAAGGCCTGTGGACCCGGGTGCACATTGAAAGCGGCTGGGAAACTGCCCTGGAGTCTGCCCTGCGTGAGCGGCTGAATGCCTTGTCAGTCGGCCGCCTGGATACCGTGCGCGCCTTTGCGAGCGACGCACCTCCCGCCAAGCTGGCCTTCTACGCCTTGCCCACGGGCGCCATCAGCAGCACCCATGAGACTTTGCCGCGCCTGAGCGACTTGCTGCGCCTGGCGAATGTTTCAGAGACGGCAGGTTTGAAGGCCCTGCTCAGCGATTGGCTGGAAGGTGTCTACACCGCCCCTTCAGTGCATGAAGCGCTGGCGCAACGCGCCAAGCTGACCCACGGTGAAGTCATCATGACGCAGCAGGGCCACGCCGTGAGCCAGCACGCCGTCAGCTTTTACGCGCCAGACTCTGAACAAGCCGGCATGCTGGCGCGCGCGCAGGAAATCGAAAACCTGGATCGCCAGCAGCGCGCACAAGCGCTGATTGCCGACGAGAGCAAGACCGCGTCGGTGCGCCTGGAAGCCGCTTACACCGACGCTTCACAGCGCCTGCTGACCGCGCGCCGCGAAGCCGCCGACGCGCAAAACCGCGCCCACAGCCTGCACGTGGAACTGCTGCGCCTGACGCAGCAACACGAAGCCGCGACCACTCGCAGCACGCAGTTGGCCGAAGAGTTGGCCGAAGTCGACGCCCAACTCGAATCGCTGGAAGAGCGCAAGGCGATTGGCGAAGCACGCTTCGAAGAGTTGGACCTGGCGCTGGCCACGACGCAGGAAAAACACGCCGAGCTTGACGACGCCGTGATCGCCGCCGAACGTGCCTTGTCCGATGCCCGCGAGCAGCAGCGCAGCCTGGAACGCCAGGCGCAAGAAGCGCGCTTCCGGGCCCGTGCCCTGGCCGCGCGCCAAGCCGAACTGCAACGCAGCATCGAAACGGCGGCGCTACAAGTCGCGGCCAACACCCAAGCCGGCGAACAGCTGCAATTGGAGCTGGGCAGCTTTGATGACGCTGCCGCACAAAGCGGCTTGCAGGCCGCGCTGACGCTCAAGCTGGAACGCGAAACCGCGCTGGGCCTGGCACGCAGCGAATACGATGACCTGAGCGCGCAACTGCGCCGCGCCGATGAGCAAAAGATGGGCTTCGAGCGCAGCCTGGAGCCGCTGCGCGAGCAGATCACCAAGTTGCAACTTGAGTTGCAAGCCGCGCAGTTGGGTGGCGCGCAGTACCTGGAGCAACTCACCGCTGCCGCAGTCGACTTTGAGCTGCTGTCCAGAGGCATCGAAGAAGGCAGCGTCAAGCTGTGGGGTTTGCAGACCGAGATTGACCGCATTACGCGCGACATCAACGCCCTGGGCGCCGTCAACCTGGCGGCGCTGGACGAGCTGACGGCCAGCAGCGAGCGCAAGACTTTCCTGGACGCACAAAACGCCGATTTACTGGAAGCCATCACGACGCTGCAAGACGCCATCCACAAGATCGACCTGGAAACGCGCGACTTGTTGGCCAGCACCTTCAACCAGGTCAACGAACATTTCGGCCGCATGTTCCCCAGCCTGTTTGGTGGTGGCAATGCGCGCCTGGTGATGACCGGGGCCGAGATTTTGGACAGCGGCGTGCAGGTCATGGCGCAGCCACCAGGCAAGAAAAACAGC
>JANNEX010000149.1:0-3525 GCA_031379155.1 Rubrivivax sp. | reverse complement strand
GATCAATGAAGGTCATTCACATCTGGCTCAAGCGTTGCAGCATCTGGTCCGAAGTCTGGATGGCTTTGGAGTTGAGTTCGTAAGCGCGCTGGGTGGCGATCATCGACACCAGTTCTTCAACCACATTGACGTTGCTGCCTTCGACAAAACCCTGCTGCAAAGCGCCCAGCCCAGCGGTGTTGGGCGCACCCGCGCTGGGCGTACCCGAGGCCGCCGTTTCACCAAACAAATTGCCACCGCGTGACTCAAGGCCGGCCGGGTTGATGAAGTGCACCAACTGCATCTGGCCCAGGGTCTGAGGTGCTACCTGGTTGGGGATGGTCGCGGTGACCACACCGTCGGGCGAGATGGTCACCGACAGCGCATTGGCCGGCACCGTGATGCCCGGTTGCACAGGATAGCCCGCCGACGTGACCATGGCGCCGGCAGAGTCGACTTGGAAAGCGCCGTCGCGCGAGTAGCCGGTGCTGCCGTCGGGCAACTGAATCTGAAAGAAACCCTGGCCCTTGATGGCCAGGTCCAGGTTGTTGGTGGTCTGCTGCAAACTGCCCTGGGCGAAGTTGCGTGTGCTGGCCGCCGCACGCACGCCCAGGCCGACTTGCAAGCCGGTGGGCAACTGGCTTTGGTCTGATGTGCCGGCACCTGCGGCACGCAGGTTTTGGTACATCAAATCTTCAAACTGCACACCGGCGCGCTTGAAGCCGTTGGTGCCGACGTTGGCCAGGTTGTTGGCAATGGCGTCCAGCTTGGTTTGCTGGCCTTCCATGCCGGTCTTGGCGATCCAGAGAGAGCGGATCATGGTGGTGGCAACCTTTCAAAGGATGCCCCATCTTCACGGTGACTGAAGGGCGGTGGCGGGCGAAAAAGAGGCCGGCAAGCCGGCCTTCTTTTTTCGTGCTGCGTTCGCCTATTGGGGCGCCAACAACTTGGCCGCGCCTTGCTCGCGCTGTTCGGCGCCTTGCAGCATCTTCATCTGCTGCTCAAACTGGCGTGCGGCGGCAATCATGGCCACCATGGTCTGCACGGTGCTGACGTTGGAGCCTTCGAGTGCCGAGCTTTGCACACGCGCGGCGGGGTTGGCCGTCAGGTCACCTTCGGGCGCCCGAAACAGGCCGTCGCTGCCACGATTCAGCGCCACGTCAGATGTCACCAACTTCAGGCGCCCCACTTGCTGCGGGCGGCCGTTGCCGACTGTGCTGGTGATGCTGCCGTCGCTGGCAATTTCCGCGGTGGCGTTGGCGCCCACGGTGATGGGGCCGCCGTCGCCCAGCACCGGCAAGCCGTTGGGTGTGACGAGTTGGCCTTCAGCGCTGATTTGCAGACTGCCCGCGCGTGTGTAGGCCTCGGTGCCGTCCAGCGCTTGCACGGCCAGCCAGGCGTTGCCTTGCATCGCCACGTCCAGCGAGCGCCCGGTGCTTTGCACGGGGCCGGAACTGGTGTCGTGACCAATGGTCGATTCGAGCACGTAGGCGCGAGTGCTGGCGCCCTGCCCCAGCACCGGCACAGCGCGAAAGGCTTGCATCTCGGCACGAAAGCCATTCGTCGATGCGTTGGCCAGGTTGTGCGCCAGCGTGTCCTGGCGCTGCAAAGTGGCCTTGGCGCCGGACATCGAGAGATAGATCAACCTGTCCATAAAAGCCTAACGCTCCAAGTTCACGCCGCGGAACCGGCTCCGCCGGGCCGCTGGGGTGGCCCCCTTGAGGGGGAGGCGGCCGCAGGCCGCTACGGGGGTGGGCGACATCAGCGAATGTTCACAAGCGTTTGTAGAACCTGATCTTCGGTCTTGATGGTCTGAGCATTGGCTTGATAGACGCGCTGCGCAATGATCATGTTCACCAGTTCGGCCGTCAGGTCGATGTTGCTTTCTTCCAAGGCACCGGCTTGCAGCACGCCCAGGTTGCCATCACCCGGCACGCCAACCACCGGGTCGCCCGACGCGAAGGTGCGCGCCCAGGCGTTGTTGCCAATGGGCTGCAAGCCATTCAGGTTGCGAAAATTGGCGATCTCGAGTTGGCCTCCCGGCTGCGACTGGCCATTGGAAAAGCGCGCCATGACGATGCCGTTGGCCTCGACCGAGATGGCTGTCAATTGGCCCGCACTGAAGCCGTCTTGCGAAATATCGGTGACGCCAAAACCCGAACCAAACTGCGTTGCACGGCTGAGGTCCAATTGCAGACCAACAATGGGCAGGGTGGCAGCGCCCACCGAATTGCTGGTGATGGGCACGTCGAAGGCGACAGGAGCGCTAGGCGAGATTGGCCCGCTGCCGTCGCTGGCAAAGGTGATGGTGGTCACCGGCAGGGGTGCGCCGGCCGCGCCGCTGACGGTGCTGCCGTTGGCGGTGGCGTAGATGTTCCAGCTGTCGTTGGCCGCCTTTTGGAAGTAGTAGGTCAGCGCCACTTGCTGGCCTTTGGCGTCAAAGACAGTCAGCGAGGTGGCATTGTTGTAGGTGTCAGCGTTGTTGAAATCGACCTGCGCACCGGCCGATGGCAGCGTGACGGCGGCACGCGCATCCAGGTTCATCTCGACCTTGATCAACGATGAAGCCAAGGGCGCCACGTTGCCCGTGGGCAGTTGCAGCGGCACCGAGGTGCCCAGCTGAATCTGACCCTGGCTGTTGACGCCATAGCCCATCAGCTTTTGCAGCGAGTTGTTGACGATGAAGCCGTCGCGGTCAACCTTGAACTGGCCGTTGCGCGAAAAGGTCACCGGGCTTTTGCCATCGCTGAGCTGGAAAAACCCAGCGCCGTTGATCGCCATGTCCATCGGGTTCTCCGTCGTTTTGATGTTGCCCTGGGTGAACTGCTGCGCCACCGCCGCCATGTTGGTGCCAATGCCCACGCTGTTGCTGCCCGCACCATTCAGCGCGGCAGCGTACATGTCCGAAAACTCGGCGCGCGCCACCTTGGAGCCGAAGGTGTTGGAGTTGGCAATATTGTTGCCAATGATCTGCAAGTTCTTGCTGGTGGCGTTAAGCCCGGACAGGCCTTGCTGGAAGCTCATGGTGTTTGCCTAACGGTGTTGTTCAGTAACTGATGTTCAGTTGAAAGCCTTGACGTCGCGGTAGGCGACGGGGCCGTTGTATTGGGTTTGCAGCACCAGGCTGGCGCCGTCGGTGTTGACGGCGTCAACCCGGTCGCGCATCAAGGGTGTGTTTTCTATCTTGGCTGCGCCGGCGGTGGCCACGACGCGAAAGCGATAGGGCGCGCCGTCGGGCACGTTCCCGGCGGTCCAGTTAAAGCTGTGGCGGCCCACGCTTTGTGCGCCCAGGTCCAGCGTGTCGACGACGCGGCCAGCGGGGCTCAGCACTTCCACCTTCACATGGTCAGCGGTGGCGCTGAGGTCAAACCCGGCCACGCCTTTGCCACCTTCCACCGACAGCTTGTCGCCTTGCAGCGTGACGTGCTTGCCCACCAGCGACGCGCCGGTCAGCGTTTGCATCTGCACAAACTGGCCGTTGAGGCCAGCCACCGTGGTGTTCAACTTTTCGATGCCATTGACGGTGTTGATCTGCGCCATCTGGCT
>JANNEX010000142.1:0-5443 GCA_031379155.1 Rubrivivax sp. | reverse complement strand
CAGCGCCCACTGCCGGGCGAGGCGCGCTGGCGAGCCATGCAGCGGCTCCAGCGCGGCGGCAAGCTTGGCGTGCGTCAGGCGCTGCCTCTCGGGCGACAGGCCAAAGCAGATGGCGCCGCGCACCAGCGCGTGAGTGAAGCGGTAGCCGAGGCCCGAACGTTCGACAAACTGCGCCGCCACCGCGCGCTCTATGCCTTCCAGCGCCTCCCAGTCGCTCAACGCCGTCGCGCCCTGAATTTCGGCAAGCGTGCTGCCGTCCTCGGCCAGCGCCGCCGTTTCAAGCAAGCGCTGCGTCGCCGGGCCTAGGCGCAGCAGGCGCGCGCGCACCGCGTCGACAACGCTGGCCGGCAGCGGCAACTCGGTGTAGTCGGTGGTGGTGGGGTCGTGGCGCGTGCTCCAGCCCTCGCCGGGTTCGACGAACAGCTCACCGCTGTCAAACAGGGTGCGAATCGTTTCCAGCGCAAAGAAGACATTGCCACCGGTAGCCGACGCCAGACGCGCCGCGAAGCGCACGCCGCCGCCGCTGCCCGACAGCCCTTGCACCAGCTGCAGCATCGACCATTCGTCAAACGCCGCCAGCGGCAGGCGCGCCAGGCTGCCTGTGGCTGCCAGCTCGTGCAGCAGGGCGCCCGCCAGTGGGTTGTCGGCAAGCTCGGCGCTGCGCGCGGTGGCCAGCACGCGGGCCAGCGCCGCCGGCTGCTGCCGCTGACGACGCGCCAGGTGCGCGAGCAACTCGATGCTCGACGCATCGGCCCACTGCAAGTCGTCAAACAGCAGCGCGCGGGCGGGGCCTGCAGCGAGTGCCAGAGCCTGCACCAGCGCCTCAAGCAGGCGCGCGCGAAACTGCGCCGGCAGCGTATCGGCCACGCCGCCGGTGCTGCTGTCGTCCAGGCCGGCTTGCGGCAGCCAGCGCGCCAGGTCTTGGCGATGAACCGCTGCAAGGCCGGCCAACCGCGCGGCCATGGCTGGCTCGCGCAGGGCGTCGATGACCGCCTGGAAAGGCGTCAGCGACGACATCTCAGTAAAGCGCACGCGCAGCAGCGTGTCGGGCGCGGCCGGCGTGGTGTCGCCATCGTTGTCCTCGTCCTCGTCCTCGTCTTCGCTATTGGCCAGGGCTGCACGTTGCAGTGCCGCCAGCGCCAGCCGGGTCTTGCCAACGCCGGCGTCGCCTTCGACCAGCACCACCGCTTCGGTGCTTGCGCTCAGCAGCTCCAGCTCGCGGTCGCGGGCGACCAGCGGCACGCTGCGCAACTCAAGCCGCGGCGCCGCATTGGCGCCGACCGCCACGGCGGCGGCAGCACTCAGGCCGGGACCCAGCCGCGCCCGGATGCGCTCGGCCAGCAGCCGGGTTTGGGGCAGCGGCTCAAGCTGCAACTCGGCTTGCAGCGTTGCCGTGCAACGATCGAACAGCGCCAGCGCGGCGCTGCGCTGGTCCAGCGCATCGTGCAGCCGCATCAGATCGCGGTAGGTGGCCTCGCGCAACGGGTCGTCGGCAAGCAAGCGCTGCTGCACTTCGAGCGCAGCGCCCAGCGCGCCGCTCGACTCAAGATCAGCCGCGTGGCGGGCCATCGCGTGGCGCCAATCGCGCGCGGTGCGCTCGCGCTGGGTGCGCAGCCAAGCATCGAAACCCTCAGCGTCCTCAAGCTCCAGTCCGTCGCACAGCGGAGCGGTGTACAGCGCCCGCGCCTGCGCCCAGCGCTGGGCGCGCACGGCGGCGTCAAAGTCGTTCAGATCGCAGCCCACACCGGCCAGCGCAACCATTTCGTCGTCGGCTTGCAGCGCGTCGCCCAGCCCGGCGGCGCGCAAGCGGTGCAGCGCGCGGCGCAGGTTGCGCCGGGCCGTGGCTTCGTCAAGATCGCCCCAGAACAGATCCGCCAGGCGCGTGCGCGATGAACGCCCTTCGACGCAAAGGTAGGCCAGCAGCGCGCGCGTCTTGCGCACCGTGATGGCAAGCTGGCCTGCGTTGCTGAAGGCCCGCAGGACACCGAAAAGCGCAACGTGAATCTTGGCGGCCATGGCCGGCAAATCATAGCGACACACGCCGCTGCGGCCGCTGATGGCCGCTGATGGCCGCAGACGGTCGCTGACGGTCGCTGAGGGTCGCTGAGGGTCAGTGAGTGAGTTCAGATTGCACTGACAGCCCGTCTACAGCAGCCTGTCCCCCGGACACCGCAAGCGTGGCGACAACGCCGCCACGGCATCGCTGGCCACGGCCTGCAATCGCCGCTGCGTTGTCTCATCCACGTTGGCGTTAGCCAGCACCGGCAGTGCGCCAGGCGGCAAGCCTGTCAGCGTGGTGTAGAGCACCAGCGCCGCCAAGTAAGCCCCGGCCGCATTGGCGTGGTTGCCGTCGCTGTCATGCAGCGCCAAGACAGGCCAGCGTGCGGCCGCCAAGTCCCAGGCTTGACCGATAGGCGGCACGCAAGCGGGCTGCTGCGCGGCGATGGAGACATGCAGCTCAAAAATGCGCTGGGTCTCGGCCACCTGGTAGCGCGGCCATTCGGGAAACATCACCGGCACCGCGCCCACGCCACGCGCCATCTGCACCAGCGCGGCGGCTTCAGTGGTGGAGTAGCTGAAGAGGCCGCTGGCGCTGACCTTCTGCGCCTGCAAAACCACCGCGCTCCACGCCCGGCTGCGCAGCAAGGTGGTGGACGCGGCGTCGGCCAAGCGTTCATCCAAAAACATCGAGCCCGGCGCGGTGACGGCCAACACCGTTTTGCCAGGCCGGCCCGCACGCACCATGGCCGCCACCTGGCCTGGAACATCGTGGTTGGCGGTGTGGCTGTTGCCCATGAAGAGCAGGCTGATGTCGGCTGCAGCGCTGGTGTCTGTTGCCGGCGCAGAGGCGCCTGACGATTGCGTACCGCCGCCACCGCCGCAGCCGGCGCAGGCCAGCAGCAGGCCCAAGAACACGGTCGTTAGCCCTTGTGGGCGCCACCTGGATTGCCCGACATGACTTGAATTTCGCCGCATCAGCCGCCTCCTTCACCGCGCAATGGGGCGCAGGCACGCATCCTGACACGGCGCTGTGCACGCGCGCGCCTGCCTCATGCGAAATCGAGATGGGGCCTCACACCGTTGCGCCAGAGACAACTGGGCTGCGCCGTTCTAAACTGCGCCGAGCAGGGGGAAATTGCATGGCGGCAGGGGCCATTTTTGTCAGCTACCGGCGGTCTGATACTGAAGGCCAGTCAGGTCGCTTGTTCAAAGACTTGTGTGACCACTTCGGGCGCGAGCGTGTGCTCATTGACGTGGTGGGCATGGACAAGGGGCGCGACTTTCGCCGCACCATCGAGCGGCGGCTCGACCACAGTTCGGTGCTGCTGGCGGTCATCGGCAAGACCTGGCTGACCGTGCAGGACGGCGACGGGCGCCGCCGCCTGGACGACCCCCTTGACCTGGTGCGCCTGGAAACCGCCACCGCCTTGGGCAAGGACATCGCGGTGGTGCCGGTGTTGGTCAGCGGCGCCAGCATGCCACGCGAGCCCGAGTTGCCTGATGCGCTGAAGAACCTGGCCTTTCGCGACGGCGTCGAACTCACGCACGCAAGGTGGGACGCCGATGTGCGCCATTTGATTGAAGCCCTGGAGCCGCTGGTGGGCGGCAAGGCCGGGCTGCTGGGTGGCCGCATCGCGCCCTTGCGCCGCTGGCTGCTGTGGGGCTTGCCCAGCGCTGCTGCGCTGGGCGCGGGTGTCTGGCTGGGACCCCTGGCATGGACCGCATGGGAAGAGCAGCGACTAAGCAGCCTTCAACTGACGCAAGAGGCAGCGCGGCAGGCGGCAGCGCGGCAAAAATCTGCGCAAGACAAGGCTGCGCAAGACAAGATCGATGCGGACAAAGCCTTGGCAGACAAGGCAGCCAAGGACAAAGCGGCCTCTGGCCTGCCCGCGCAAGGGCGCACCGCCAGCGCACCGGCCGCGCGCGACCCACAGCCCCAGGACGACGCAGCCCGACAACAAGCCGCCAAAGTCAAAGAGGCGTCCGACAGGGTCCAGGCCAAGAGGGATGCAGAAGACAAGCTTCGGCGTGACCAGCAGGAGGCAGAAAAACGACGCGCCACGGCTGTTCGCATCAACGCCGCCGGCCGCGCCCGGCTGGACGATCTGCTGCAAAAGACACAGACCGAGGGCTTCACGCTCGAGGTCATCATCGCCGTAGGCCACACCGACAACACGCTGGCTGCCGAGACTGCCAACCAGGTTTCGCAGCAACGCGCGCAGTCGGTCAAAGCCTATCTGGTCTCACGCGGCGTCGAAGCAACCCGCGTCCACACCGACAGCCGCAGCAGCGCCAGCCCTGTCGCCGACAACAGCACGGCCGAAGGGCGCCAGAAGAACAGCCGGGTCGAAGTTGAAGTTGTGGGCACGCGGCTGTCGGCCGACCGGCGGCGCGAGAAGGTCACTTTTGCAGCCGATGTCTGGTTTGAATAGCCGGGCCAACGCAAGGCCGGTGTGGCCTGGCTTACAGCGCCGCCACGTGGTGGGGGCGCCGTGTTGGCACCGCTGGCCTGTGCAGCACGGGGCGCCGAGCCCATGCCGACGCACCCATTGTCCAGCGCAGTGCCAGGCGAATGGCCAGCTTCAGCGGCAGCCCGCACGGACTTCGCAGCGCCAGCGCCCCTGGTGCCCACGCAGGCGCGTCGTGACCGCATCATCGACATCAGCGTCTGCACGCGCCCCTTCCGCGCCCAGGGCCCACGCCTTGAAGCCCAGCGCCTGGCCGGCAAGACCGTGGTGCACAGCTACGGACATGGAGGCAGTGGCTGGTCGCTGTCCTGGGGCTCGGCACACTTGGCGGTGCAAATGGCTTTGGCCACGCTGGCACCGCGCGACAGCCACATCGCCGTGATTGGCTGCGGTGCCATCGGTTTGACCTCGGCCTTGGTGGCGCAGCGTGCTGGCTTGCGCGTGTGCGTGTACTGCCGCGAACAGCCGCCCGACTTGGCCGTGCAATTGCGCGACCTGCATCCGCGCCCGCAGCGGCTGGCGCCGCATGAACACCCCTTTGCGGTGGCACTGGCCGTGCGCTACACACGACTGGTGTTCAACCTGGCCAGCTACGGCCGTTTGTTGATGCACGAGTTTTTGCTTCGTGGCGGTGAGATCGTGGTGCGCGACTTCAGCAGCCCGCGCCAGTTTGCCGCGCTCAAAGAGCGCACGCTCATCAACGCCACGGGCTACGGTGCGCGCGCCTTGCTGGGCGACGACACGCTCATCCCCGTGCGCGGGCAAACCGCGCGCCTGCTGCCGCAAAGTGATGTGCACTACGGCATCACCTACCGCAGCCACAACCTGAGCGTGGTGGCGCGGCGCGACGGCCTCTGGGTGCAGGCCCAGGCCGATGGCGACTTTGGCAATCCCAGCACCGTGAGCGACCGTGCGGCGTCAGAAGCGGCCGTGGACCGCCTGGCCGCTCTTTTCAAACGTTAGGCCAGGCTACT
>JANNEX010000138.1:0-3219 GCA_031379155.1 Rubrivivax sp. | reverse complement strand
CGCCGCGCCGACCACGTGGGTGTCATCTTCCAGCAGTTCAACCTGCTGCCTTACCTGAGCCTGCTGGACAACGTGCTGCTGCCCACGCGTTTTTCGCAAGTGCGCGCCAAGCGTTGTGCACCATCGCCGCTGGCTGCCGCGCAAACCCTGCTGCGCCACATGGGCCTGGACGAAGCGCTGTGGCTGCGCCGCTCCGACGCGCTGTCGGTGGGCCAGCAGCAACGTGTGGCGGCGGCGCGCGCGCTGCTGGGCCAGCCTGAGTTGGTGATAGCCGACGAGCCCACGTCAGCCTTGGACGCCGACGCACGCGCCAGCTTCATGGACCTGCTGATGGGCGAGTGCAAAGCAGCCGGCAGCACGCTGGTCTTTGTCAGCCACGACGAACGCCTGGCCGAACGTTTCGATCAGCGCCTGAGCCTGCCCACACTCAACCGTGCGTTGGCAACAGCGCCATGAAAGCGCTGCTGCACATCGCCTGGCGCAGCGCCCTGAACCGGCGCGGTACTTTGGCGCTGGTCATGCTGAGCTTCGCCCTGGCCACCGCGCTGCTGCTGGGCCTGGAGCGTTTGCGCACGGATATCCGCAGCAGTTTTTCCTTGGCCGTGAGCGGCACCGACCTGGTGGTGGGCGCGCGCAGCTCGCCCGTGCAGTTGATGCTGTATGCCGTGTTCCACGTCGGCGCGGCCAGCCACAACATAAAAATGGACAGCGTGCGCGCCCTGGCCGCGCACCGCGCCGTGGCTTGGGTGGTGCCACTGTCGCTGGGCGATTCACACCGTGGCCGCCCGGTGCTGGGCACCTCGCCCGACTATTTCGAGCGTTTTGCTTACGGTGACCAGCAAAAGCTGGCGCTGACCCAAGGCCGCGTGTTTGCAGCTACGCTGGACGGCCTGTATGAGACCGTGCTGGGCGCCGAAGTGGCTCAGGCCCTGGGCTACGGCCTGGGCCGCAAGATCACGCTGTCGCACGGCGGCGCCGATGTGCTGGCGCCGCAGCACGCCGACAAGCCTTTCACCGTGGTGGGCGTGCTGGCGCGCACCGGCACGCCGGTGGACCGCACGGTGTTTGTCAGCCTGCAAGCCATCGAGGCCATACACCTCGACTGGGCTGGCGGCGCGCCGCTGCCGGGCCTGAAGATCGCGCCCGAAAACGCACGCAAGTTTGACCTTGAACCCAAGCAGGTCACCGCCGCATTGGTGGGCTTGAAAAACCGCGTCGCGGTCTTTAACGTGCAGCGTTATGTCGGCAGCTACGAAGGCGAAGCGCTGCTGGCGGTGCTGCCCGGTGTGGCGCTGGACGAGTTGTGGTCTGTGGTGGGCCCTGGCGAACAAGCGCTGCTGGCCATCAGCGGCCTGGTGGCGCTGGTCAGCCTGGCCTCGCTGGTGGCCGTGGTGCTGGCGGGTTTGAATGAACGTCGGCGTGAACTGGCCGTGCTGCGCGCTGTGGGCGCAGGCCCGCGCCATGTGCTGTGGCTGCTGGCGCTGGAAGGTGCGCTGGTGACGCTGGCTGGCGCGCTGCTGGGTGCGGCGGCAGCGGCCACGGCCGTGGTGCTGGCCGGGCCCTGGCTGCAAGCGCGTTTTGGCATCAGCCTGCAAGCGGCCCTGCCCACGGCCGCGCAATGGGCCTTGTTTGGCGCCGTGTTGGCCGCAGGTATGCTCGCCAGCCTGGTGCCGGGTTGGCGCGCCTATCGCCTGTCATTGGCCGACGGACTGAGCCCTAGAACATGAAGCCACTTTTAAGCTTGTTGTTGTGCCTTGCAGTGTTGCCCGTCGCGCGTGCGCAAGGCAAAGACGGCGTGCCTTTGATGAAGCCTGCGCTGGCCGCTTCGGCGCCTGCGAAGACTGCCGCAGCGGCCACGCCAGGCACTCAGGCCACAGCGCGCACCATCGCCTGGGACGCCCTGGTGCCCGCTGGCTGGGACCCCTTCAAAGAATTCAAAGACCTCAACTTCCAGATGATGGACGACGGCGACCCACGCGCCGCAGCCATGCTCAAGAAGATGCGCGACGTGTGGGACAACGCACCCGTCAACACCGCGCTGGTGGGCCAGACGGTACGCATCCCCGGCTATGTCGTGCCGCTGGAAGACAGCAAAGATGGGCTCAAGGAATTCCTGCTCGTGCCCTACTTCGGCGCCTGTGTGCACAGCCCGCCGCCACCGGCCAACCAGATCGTGCACGTGCTGCCCAAGACACCGGCCAAAGGCTTTCGTTCGATGGACGCGGTGTGGATCACCGGCACCCTCACCACGGGCCGTGCCGACACCTACATGGGGGCGGCCAGTTACCGCATTGAAGCGCTGAGCGTGGCGCCCTACAGCGAGGCCCCGCGCTGATGAGCAAAGCCCAAGGCGGGCCACGCAACCCAGGCGGCCGCGACTTGGCGCGCACCACCTTTGCGGTGCTCTTCATCGGCCTGCTGCTGGCCACCTCGCTGTGGATACTGCGCCCCTTCCTGGGCCCCATGGTCTGGGCCACCATGGTCGTCGTGGCCACCTGGCCTTTGATGCAACGTGTGCAGGCCTTGCTGTGGGGCCGGCGCGCCTTGGCGGTGACGGTGATGACGCTCCTGCTGCTGCTGCTGTTTGTGGTGCCGCTGGTGTTTGCCATCGTCACCATCGTGGGCAACGCCGACCGCCTGGTGGACTGGGCCAAGCTGGCCGCCACCTTCAAACTGCCCGACGCACCACCGGCTTGGGTCATCAACCTGCCGGTGCTGGGCGGCGCTGCCGAAAAGGCCTGGCACCAGGGGGCAGAACTGGGCCTGCGTGACCTGCTGCCCAAGCTGTCGCCCTATGCCGGCGACGTCACGCGCTGGTTTGTGGCCGAGGTCGGCAGCATCGGTGTGCTGCTGCTGCAGTTTTTGCTGACGGTGGTGATCTCGGCCGTCATGTTCAGCCGAGGTGAAGACGCGGCGCTGCTGGTGCGGCGCTTTGCGCAGCGCCTGGCGGGTGAACGTGGCGCAGGTGCCGTGGTGCTGGCCGGTGGCGCCATCCGAGGCGTGGCCCTGGGTGTGGGTGTGACGGCGCTGGTGCAAGCCGTTTTGGGTGGGCTTGGCATCGCGCTGGCGGGCGTGCCGGCAGCGGCTTTGCTGTCGGCCCTGATGTTCATGCTGTGCATCGCGCAAATCGGCCCTATGCCTGTTTTGCTGGGCGCGGCTGCCTACAGCTTTTATGACGACAGCACCGGCTGGGCCATCTTCCTGGTGGTCTGGGCGCTG
>JANNEX010000125.1:0-1569 GCA_031379155.1 Rubrivivax sp. | reverse complement strand
ACCGACTGGCATGACATCGGCCTGACCCTGCGGCGCAACGCCGCTGGTGAAGTCGGATTTCGCGTCGCCGTGGGCGGTGGCATGGGCCGCACGCCGGTCATCGCCACCGAATTCAACACCTTCGTGCCCTGGCAGCAAATCCTCGTCTACATCGAAGCCGTGGTGCGCGTCTACAACCTCTATGGCCGGCGCGACAACGCCTACAAAGCGCGCATCAAGATTTTGGTCAAGGTCGAAGGTGCCAAATTTGTTGATGCGGTGAATGCCGAATTTTCAGCCCTGGTGGCTGACCCCGCCACACCGCAGATTGCTGCCGCAGAACTCAAACGCGTGGCCGCCAGCTTCACGCTGCCCAGTGCCTGGCCGCATGCCGGATCGTCAGTGCCCGGCGCAACGCCTTTGCCTGCCTTCACCCGTTGGCAGCAGCGCAACGTGCAAGGCCACCGCGTGGCGGGTTACCGCGCTGTCACGCTGTCGCTCAAGCGCGCCGGCCTGCCACCCGGCGATGTCACCGCCGACCAGATGGACGGCGCCGCCGCTTTGGCCGACCGCTTTTCGCTGGGCGAATTGCGCGTCACGCATGACCAGAACCTGCTGCTGCCCTGGGTGCGCGCAGACGAGTTGCGCGCGCTGTGGCTGGCCGCGCGCGAAGGCGGTTTTGCCACGCCCAACATCGGCCTGCTCACCGACATGATTGCCTGCCCCGGCGGCGACTTGTGCGCGCTGGCCAATGCACGCTCCATCCCCATCGCAGCGGCCATCACCGAGCGTTTTGACGACCTGGATGAGTTGCACGACATTGGCGACATTGACCTGCACATCAGCGGCTGCATCAACAGCTGCGGCCACCACCACAGCGGCCACATCGGCATCCTGGGCGTCGACAAAGACGGCAGCGAGTGGTATCAGGTGACGGTGGCCGGCGCTGACGGCAGCACGCTCAGCGGCCCCGCGCTGGCCGGCAAGGTCATCGGCCCATCCTTTGCAGCCGACGAGGTGCCCGATGTCATCGAAGCCGTCATCGCCACTTACCTGGCACAGCGCCAGGCCGGCGAACACTTCATTCACACCGCGCGCCGCCTGGGCCCCCAGCCCTTCAGGCACGCTGCCGACGCGGTGCGCCGCACCACAGCCACCACGCATTGAACCGGGAGCTAACGATGAAATTCATGGCACAAACCCAGGACGTGACTGAGCAGGCGCTGTTGCTGGACAACACCGACGATGTGCTCAAGCGCGCCGACGAGATCGCCGCCCACCCAGCCGTGGTCTTGCAGTTCCCCAAGTGGACCGACGGCCGCGCCTATTCACAAGCCGTGCTGCTGCGCGGCCGCCTGCGCTACAGCGGCGAAATCCGCGCCAGCGGTGAAGTGCTGGCCGACATGCTGCCGCTGTTGCGCCGCTGCGGCTTTGACGCCGTGCAATTGCGCGCTGACCAGAAGGTTGAAGCCGCGCAACGTGCGCTGGGCTACTTCAGCAGCCACTACCAAACCGTGCCACCAGAGCGTGCAGCGCATGCCCAACCCGCTGCCCTGGCCGCACAAGCATGAGCAAGGCCATCGCCCTGCA
>JANNEX010000038.1:0-2488 GCA_031379155.1 Rubrivivax sp. | reverse complement strand
CGTTCGGCCACAAAAGCATCGGCCAGTCTGCGGTTGCCCAGGCGAATGGCGGCTTCGGTCAGGGTCCACGAAAACATGTCACGTTGCGCGTGGCTGCCGCCAAAACGGTTGGCTTTGGCGCGCAGTGGCAACAGCCAGTCGATGGCCTGCGCGTAGTCACCACGGCCGAAGGCCGCCAAGCCTTCGCAGGCTGGCACGCCAATCTCGCGGCTCATCATGGCCACGGTTCCATGGCCTGCGGCCGAGCGCTTTGTCGATGCCATCTGGCGCTGCTGCGCTGCGCCGTCACCGGCGCCGACAAAAGCCATCATCGCGTTGACGTCGTTGAAAGCGTAGTAGGCGTCGCCTATGCGTGGCGCCCACTTCTGCGCAAGCTCTTTCCAGCGAGCGCCGACATCGTGGCCCAGCAGTGAAAGCCGCCACAACAGGGACGAGCCGTCGAGCAGTTCAAGCGCTTGCGCAAAGCCGCCGGCTGCGATCTTCTCGTCGAACAAGGTCAAGGCGGCAAGTGGATCATGGGCATCCAGATGGAACAGCGCCTGGTGCCACCACAGGTGGAAAGCGAACATGCTGTTGGGTGCCCAGCCAGGTTCACTGGTGGCCAGGAATTGCGCGCCTTGTGTGGCGCGGCCCTGCATCTCCAAGACATGCGCCACGGCGTGCACGGCCCAGCCGTCTTGTGCGTTCAGGGCCACCGCCTCGCGGCCCCTTGCCTCGGCCTGTTCGTAGTCACCGGCCTCTTCCAGGCCAAACGCGTACATGCCTTGCACAAAGCCGTAGCCCGGCGTGCTTCGATTCCAGTGCGGCAAGACGCGGGCAACACGGTCACGCAAGAGGTGTGAGTGGCCCAGGAAGAAGTCCCCCAGATGCGCAAACTGAAGCGCCAGCAGGTCGCGCGGATAGGCCATCGAAGCGCGGCCCCAGAGTTCGGTGGCGCGGTCCCAGTCACCGTCTACCCAGGCCCGCACGGCGCTGATGTGCAGGCGCTCGCGCTCGTTGGCCCTGGGCGCCAGGGCCTCGGCCGCCTGCACGCTGCTGAGCACTTCTGGCTCAAACAGCTTGTCAGTGGCGGTGGCCAGGGCGCCGGCACGAAAGGCGTGCGCCATGGCAAAGTCAGGATGCGTGGCAATGATCTTGTCGACCTCGGCCAGCGGGTCGGCCTGGTAGGCGTGCAGCAGATTGAAGGCATGGTCCAGCGCGTCAACGGCCTGCTGCTGGCCATAGGAGACGGGGTTGCCCTGCATGTCGAAGTGGCTCATGGTCTGTGTCTTTGCTGTGGGTGCCGCATGTTGGGCTGCATGCTAGACAGGCAGCGTCCTCTCAGGCAACACATGCTTTCTCTTGCCCGCCACAGTTTTACTGATGACACTCGTCGCATGACCCGGCGCCTGCCACCGCTCAACACACTCAAGGCCTTTGAGGCCGCCGCCAGGCTTGAGAGCTTTGCCCGCGCCGCGCAGGAACTGTCGGTGACGCCAGGGGCCGTGAGCCAGCAGGTCAAGGCGCTGGAGCTTGCGCTGGGCCTGCGGCTGTTCAACCGTGAACGCCAAAGGCTGGTCATCACCGAGTCAGGGCGTCAGTACCACGCCGTCGTGCACGACGCGCTGGACCGCATCGCCTTCGGCACCGAGCGCCTGGTGCAGCGCCAGGCTGCTGGCGTGCTCACCGTCAGCACATCGCCTGACTTCGCCGCCAAGTGGCTGGTGCATCGCCTGGGCCGCTTCGCAGAGAACCACCGCGAAATCGACTTGCGCGTCTCTGCCACCCTGCATCACGTCGACTTCACCAAGGAGGATGTCGATGTCGCCGTTCGCCATGGCAACGGCCGCTGGCTGGGCCTGGACGCAGTGCGCCTGTCCAACGAAGAGCATCTGTTCGCCGTGTGCAGCCCCCGCGTCCTGGGCGCGCGCGGCCGCAGGTTCAGTCTCTTGGATTTGCTGAAAATTCCGCTGCTGCACCTGGATGATCACAACGCCTGGTCGGCCTGGTTTGAAGCCGCCGGCATGGCGCTCGCCAAGCCCAGGCACGGCCCGACCTTCAACCGCGCCAGCATGCTGCTGGATGCGGCGGTGGATGGCCAGGGCATTGCGCTGGCGCGCACGACACTGGCGGCGTGGGATCTCATCAGCGGGCGGCTGGTGCGGCCATTTCCCGTCTCCATGCCCTTGCCTCAAACCTACTGGATCGTCTGCCCTGCGGCGGCGTCCAAGCTGGCCAAGATTGAGACCTTCCGCGCCTGGCTGATGGCCGAAGCGGCTGAAGACAGGCGCCGGGTTGAGGCGCTGGGCCAATAGGCGTGGGCCAATAAGCGCCGGTCCCTGGCGCACTGACTTCAAGTTGTACCGCTCGTCTTCAACCGCAAGGTGAAGACGGCGCCGTTGGGGGCGTCGTCGCGGTTGCCAGCGCGCAAGTCGCCGCCGTAACGTTCCACCAGCCCACGGCTGATCCACAGGCCCAGGCCGGTGCCGTCGGGCCGGCGCGTCACGAA
>JANNEX010000826.1:0-5364 GCA_031379155.1 Rubrivivax sp. | reverse complement strand
TGCGCTGGCTGCTCGGCTGTTTGGCCGCGTGCCAACTTTGCCGATGCGGAGTACTCAACGTGGATTGCTGGCCAAGCGGCTACGGACCGCGCAGGACTCGTTTGTGCGGGGCTTAACGTTCGAGGTAAGCGGGCGCCAACGGCAGGCCACCAGGGCCCGGCCTGAGGTACGCGGTACATTTTCTCAGTCCGGGCCCTGGCGTCCTGCCGCCGTCGCCCGCTTACCTCGAACGTTAGGCGTCACAAACGAGACCGCCGCTTCCCTGCCGCCCTGAACTCCAGTCGCCCCCAAACTGTTCCGAGCATGAAGCCGTCACCAGCCATAGAAATGCCGTACACGCGAGCTTCATTCGTACGATTGCTCGAGCACGGCTGCATGCCAGCAACATCGCCCTTCACACACAAGCAGATTGCAGAATGGTGCGATCGGTTCTGGTGTCAATACCTAGATGTTGATGCGCCTGCGGACATAGAGCCCCTGCTGCCGCTTCTAACCGAAGTGGAAACACAATGGGATCTCTACTTGGCCAATACCTATAGTCTCAATCAACTCCGGACGGACAACTTCGGGAGAGTGTCTTTACCAGCCGAGTGGTTCCAAGACTGGCTCAACCGAATTCAAATTAGCACCTGATTAGGCACCAACCTCAGCAGCCCATAGCTGGCGCCGAGGACACGGTTTTGTCTGAAGCCCGGCAATGACAAGTCGCTTGAGGATGACTGACAAGTCGAAACGTCGATTGAATCTGTACTGGAACTCGGCGAGGTAGCGGTGAGCGTACTTCTTGTAGTCGATGGCGTGGTAGGCGCCGGCCATCGCAGTCTTGAGGTTGCCCAGCACGGTATTGACGGCCCTGAACTGTGGCAAGGCCGTAGCGGCTTTGCCGCCGCCAGTGACGGTGCGCCTATGAACACCACCGTGCCCGGCCAGGGCGGCGAAACACGGCAGTCCGTCAGAGACCACCGTCAGCGGCAGCGCAAGCGACCGGGCGGCAAACTCGGTCATGGCTTCGTTGGTGAAGGGCCGCAGCGAGAGGCAGGCGCGAACGGCCCGACCATCCTCGGTGGTTTGGACGGCGCACACGAATGGAACCTTGTTCTGCGATCCGCGCCCCGGCTTGCCCCCGCTGCGCTCGCCGCCGAGGTAGGCATCGTCGATCTCCACCCTGCCAGTGAGCTGGCGTGGCTGCTCGCGAAGCCACATGGTCTGCATGAGCTTGTGTTTCATCATCAGGGTGCTCCTGTAGCTCAGGGCCAGGTCGCGGCTGAGCTCAAGCGCGGAGACATTGGTCTTGGCCTTGGTCAGCAGGTGCATGCCCAGGAACCAGGTTCGCAGCGCCAGTTTGGTGCTGGCGAAGATGGTGCCGGCGATCAGGCTGCACTGGTACTGGCAGTCGGCGCACTGAAAGTACAGCAGCTTGCCACGGCGAAAATGCGTGCGCTGAGCCCCGCCGCACTGCGGACAAACGAAACCCTTGGGCCAGCGCCACTGCACCAGAGCTTGCTCGCACTGCTCCTCGCAGCCGTACAGGCCAAAGAACTCCTGCATCGACAGACCGGGCTGAAACTGAACTTGGTTCATCGCCATCACGCACCTCCAGGGTTGGTGGTGCAATCTTCCCAGGTCACTGGCTCATGGCGTGAGCCTGCTGAGGTTGGTGCCTAGTCAGGAACCTCGTTGAGCCCCATGCGGAGAATTCTGGCTGGCCGGGGCGTGGTCGCGATGGCGGCACCGACGAAGCGATGCAGGATGATCTTGAGATCGAAGCGTCTATTGAAGCGGTATTGGATGTCGGCAAGGTAGCGATGTGTGTATCTGGCGAATCTGAACGCGTGCAGGGTGTCTGACAGCGAAGTCTTCAGATTGCTGAGCACCGTATTGACGGCCTTGAACTGAGGCAGCTTGATGCTTGCTCCACCTCCGCCAGTGACGGTAGGTTGGTGAACGCCAGCGTCTTCAGCGGCAGTGAAACACGCCAAGCCGTTGGAAACTACCGTATGAGGCCGCACCAACGACTTGGCCATGAAGTCGGCGGTCGCCGTCTTGGTGAAGGCAAGCTGAGCGAAGCAGGCCGTTGCCGCCTGTCCATCTTGGGTGGTCTGCACTGTGGTCACGAACGAAACCTTGTTTTCCGAGCCGCGCCCTGGCTTGCCGCCGCGCACCTGCCCACCGAGGTAGACGTCGTCCATTTCGACCCTAGCGGGCAGTTGACGTGGCTCCTCGCGCAGCCGCATGAGCTCCATGACTGTGCTGCTTCGTGTTCACGGCAGCATGACCATCAGATGGAGATGTCAGGCAGCGCTTACCAGCGCCCCATCCATCAAGCCGGCGGAACCTCTCCGCAGTCTTGCCGCAGAGTTGCGTTCAGCACAAGATTCTGATACTGTATAAACATACAGTCTCACACTTCAAGTGTTTGCTACTCAGTCATTGAGTCACTGAGCCATCCAACCCAAGGAGCAACCCTGATGGACACACCCACTGACCAGCGGCCCCGCTTGCTTGACTCGCTGCGCCAGAAAATTCGCTATTTGCACTACAGCCTGCGTACTGAATCGGCTTACGTGCATTGGGTGCGTGCCTACATCCGCTTTCACAACCTGCGCCACCCTGCAGAGTTGTCCAAGCCCGAGATCGAAGCCTTCCTCAGCTGGCTGGCCAATGACCGTGAAGTGGCGCCGGGCACGCACCGGCAAGCCTTGTCGGCGCTGCTCTTCCTGTACCAGAAGGTGCTGAATCAGCACCTGCCCTGGATGGCCGATATCGGCCGCCCGCGCTCTGAGCGGCGGCTGCCTGTGGTGTTGTCGATAGACGAAGTAGGCGCGCTGCTGGCGCAGCTGGACGTGCAGCAGCAGTTGCTGGGCATGCCGCACGGCGTGCTGGGCCGCTTGCTCTACGGCACGGGCATGCGGCTGTTGGAAGGCCTGAGCCTGCGGGTGAAGGACATCGACTTTGACCGCCGTGCCGTGGTGGTGCGCGAAGGCAAAGGTTTCAAAGACCGCGTCGTGATGTTGCCCTCTGCCTTGGAGCAGCCCTTGCGTGAACAGCTCAGCCGTTCACACGCCTTGTGGGCCGCTGACCGTGCCCAGGACGTGCAGGGTGTCTACCTGCCGCACGCACTGGCGCGCAAGTACCCACGCGCGGCGCAGGCCTGGGCCTGGCATTGGGTTTTTCCGCAGGCCACGCTGTCCACCGACCCGCGCAGCGCGGGCATTCGACGCCACCACTTTTTGGAAGGCAATTTCCAGCGTGTGTTCAAGTTGGCCTTGGCCGCCGCGCAAGTCCACAAGCCGGCCTCGCCGCACACACTGCGCCATTCTTTTGCCACCCACTTGCTGCAGTCGGGTTATGACATCCGCACCGTGCAAGAACTGCTGGGCCATGCCGACGTCAACACGACCATGATCTACACCCATGTGCTGCGCATGGGGGGTGGCGCGGTGCGCAGCCCGCTGGATAACCTGGTGGCGCGAGCAACCGTGCATGAACCGACGCGCGAACCGGTGCAAGGAGCTTCACGCAACCCCTCAACACAAGCCGCAGCCCAGTTTGCATCAGCGCCTGCACCCCCGTCGTCAAACCACCCCGCCCAGCCGCGTTACCCGGCGTCCGGCAAGCCTGTCACCGTCCGCTCTGCCCGCGAAAGCCCGCCGCCGTGGTCGCTCCTGCCCGCATCCCACCTTTACCCGCCTATGCCGAGTTGCTCTGTCGCAGCAACTTCAGCTTCTTAAGCGGCGCTTCGCACCCCGAAGAGCTGGTGACGCGCGCGCAGGCGCTGCGCTACGCGGCGCTGGCCATCACCGATGAGTGTTCGCTGTCGGGCGTGGTGCGTGCGCATGTGCAAGCGCTGCGCCTGCGCATGCCGCTCATCGTGGGTGCGCAGATGCGGCTGCAACGCGCGGCTGTGCAGCCTGCGGTAAAGGCGGCAGCGCGCGCGGCTGTGGCGGCTAACGTGTTGGCCAATTTGTCGACTCATGTCGCGGCCAATGTCGCGGCCGGTGCTGGGTCCAAGAAAGCGTGCGCAAAAACGGTGGCGGCAAAGCCTGCGGCAGCATCCATTGCTGCAGCCACCGATGCGACCCCGGGCCCCGGCCCGCACCTGGTGCTGCTGGCCATGTCGCGCCGTGGTTACGGCAATCTGGCGCAGTGGATCACCGTGGCGCGGCGCCGTGCTGAAAAGGGCGAATACCTGGCGCTGATGTCCGACCTGGAAGGCCGTGTGCCCGCCGCGCCCACCCTGGCCGGCCTGCCTGACTGCCTGGCTTTGCTGCTGGCCAACGACGCGCTGACATCGCTGCAGCCTTTTGAGACCCTGTTTGCCCACACGCTGTGGCTAAAAACTTGGTTTGGCGACCGCGCTGCGCTGGCGCTGGCCCTGCACCACGGAGCGCATGACGCGCTGCTGGTTGACATCACCCAGCAGGTGTCCACGCTCACGGGCGTGCCCATTGCGGCGGTGGGTGACGTGCGCATGCATGTGCGTTCGCGCAAGGCCTTGCTTGACGTGCTGTGCGCTACGCACGGCAAATCCACCGTGGCGGGCAGCGGCCTGGCACTGCAAGCCAATGCCGAGGCCCACCTGCGCCCACGCACGCGCCTGGCCGCGCTGTACCGGCCGCAGTGGCTGGCACAGACCTTGGTGCTGGCTGGCCGCTGCGCCTTTTCCTTGGCCGAATTGCGCTACGAATACCCGCGTGAAATCACACCCGAAGGCCACACACCCACGACCTGGCTGCGCCACTTGACGGAGCAGGGCGCAGCCTCTCGTTTTAACCAGCACAGTGGCGGCCTAGCGCCCAAAGTCAGGGGCATGATCGAACACGAACTGGCGCTCATCGCCCAGCTCAAATACGAGCCTTACTTCTTGACCGTGGCCGACATCGTGGGCTGGGCGCGCAGCCAGGGCATCTTGTGCCAGGGCCGTGGCAGCGCGGCCAATTCGGCGGTGTGTTATTGCCTGGGTGTGACCGCAGTAGACCCGGCGCGCACCACGCTGCTCTTTGAGCGTTTCATCAGCGCCGAACGCAACGAACCGCCCGACATCGACATCGACTTTGAACACCAGCGCCGCGAAGAAGTCATCCAGTACATCTACCGCAAATACGGCCGCCACCGCGCCGCGTTGACGGGCGTGGTCATCAGCTACCGGCCGCGCTCGGCCTTGCGGGACGTGGGCCGCGCGCTGGGCATAGACCTTGAACGCATCGATGCCCTGTCCAAGTCTCAGCACTGGTTTGACGGCCGCACCATTCACCCCGACCGCCTGCGTGAAAACGGCTTTGACCCTGAATCGACGCTGTGCAAACTGTGGGTTGAACTGACCCACACGCTGATTGGTTTTCCGCGCCACCTGTCGCAGCACCC
>JANNEX010000634.1:0-1605 GCA_031379155.1 Rubrivivax sp. | reverse complement strand
TGTCATCTACACCGACATCGGCCGCGACGGCATGCTCACCGGCATCAACATCGACGCTACGGTCAAGCTGGCCCAGGCGCTGTCGATACCGGTGTTTGCCTCAGGCGGCCTGTCGGGCATGGCCGACATTGAAGGCCTGTGCGCGGTAGAGCACGTAGGCATTGAAGGCGTGATCTGCGGGCGCAGCATCTACACCGGCGCGCTCGACTTCACCGCCGCGCAACTGCGCGCCGATGAACTCAGCCAGATTTGAAGCTAGACAGGCGCTGCCCAGCAGCGCCGTTAATCAAGCTTGGCGGCGCCGGCGCGCGGCCAGCACACCCACCACGCCCAGGCCGCTGAGCCACAGCGTCACGGTGCCGGGCTCCGGGACAGGCGTGGCGGCGACCAGGAAGCCGCGTATTTCACCGCCGCCGTAGACGGCGTTGTGGATGTTCAGGTAGGCCTTGCCGGCCAGCGAACCCGCCAGCAACGAAGCGAAGCTGCTGGCACTGAGCGTGAAGGTGTTGACGTAGGACCCGTTCACGGCCGCCGGGAAAGAGGTGAAGCCCAGTGCAACGCCTGAAGTGCTGACACCGGGCAGTACCGTGCAGCAGTGGATGTGGGCGGCAGTGGCTGGTGCGGACAGGCCAATAAAGAGCTCTTCGACCTTGACAGTGAACAGTGTGTCGTCAAAGGTCACGATGCCCAGGCCCATGGCCGAAGTGGCCACTGGCGGCGATTCGGCGGCACCGGTCAGGGTGGCCGTGAAAACGGTGGTGATCGCGCTGGCAGGCGCAGCCAGCATCAGGGCAGCGGCGGCCATGGCCGCAGTGGCTTGCCATTTCATGTTCTGCACTCCTTGGAGAAATTACGGGACTGGATAGAGGCTATACGGGCCAGAGCAGGCATATCTTCCTGCATCGGTAAAGGCAGCAACAACAAAGGGTGCAGCCAGCGTCGCAGATAATAACGCGATGCTGGCCAAACGGATTGTTCCCTGCCTGGACGTTACAGGTGGACGTGTCGTCAAAGGCGTCAACTTCGTCGAATTGCGTGACGCGGGCGACCCCGTGGAGATTGCCGCCCGCTACAACGACCAAGGCGCCGACGAGTTGACTTTTTTGGACATCACCGCCACCAGCGATGGGCGTGACCTGATTCTGCACATCATCGAAGCCGTGGCCTCACAAGTCTTCATTCCACTCACCGTGGGTGGCGGCGTGCGCACGGTGGCCGACGTGCGGCGTTTGCTCAATGCGGGTGCTGACAAGGTCAGCTTCAATTCAGCTGCCGTGGCCAACCCGCAAGTGATACGCGACGCGTCTGACAAGTACGGCGCCCAGTGCATCGTGGTGGCCATCGACGCCAAGGCGCGCCCTGGGGGCGGCTGGGATGTCTACAGCCACGGTGGGCGCAACAACACGGGCCTGGACGCCGTGGCCTGGGCGCGCCAGATGGCCAATTTTGGCGCCGGTGAAATTTTGCTCACCAGCATGGACCGCGACGGCACCAAGATCGGCTTTGATTTGGCCCTCACACGCGCCGTCAGTGACGCCGTGCCCGTGCCCGTGATTGCCAGCGGCGGCGTCGGCAATTTGCAGCACCTGGCCGACGGCATACGCA
>JANNEX010000796.1:0-3852 GCA_031379155.1 Rubrivivax sp. | reverse complement strand
AGGCTAACGCCCCACATGCGCAGCCAGTCCAGCGGCAATTCGGGGCTGGGCACGGGCGTGCAAAGCTTGTTCTTTTCATCGGCATCGGCGACGTGGCTTTCAACGTAGGCGATCACCGCCGCGCTGAACAGCGGCTGGCAGGTGCGCATGAACAGCAGGTGGATGCTGTCGCCGTCAAACACCGCCAGCTTGGGCGGGTGGGTGATGGCGCTGGCGCTGCAATCGACGTAGAGCGTGTCGGCCTCGGCCGCCACCGTGCCATGTTGCAGCACCATCTGCGTGGCTTGCAGTTCTTTGACGCGACCCAGGCGCACGACATCCTTGACGCGACGCAGTTGCGTCAGCTCAGCCGGCGAGACCACGGCGCAGCGGTAAGTGCTGGGCTGCACTTGCGGGTCGATGCGCATGAGCAATTCATGCGCTTCCAGGCGGTCAAACAATTCCGGCAGAGACTTGGCCTGCGCCATGGCTTGCATCTGCCCCAGCGTGGCGCCCATGCTGCGCTCGAAGTTCTCCAGCCCGGGCTGCAAATTGGCGCGGTTCATGAACCAGGCGTCACGCGGCATGACCCAGCGCACGGCCTCTGGCGCCACGCCGTTTTCCAGCAGCCACAGCACGGCGTCCATCCCGGTCTTGCCCGAGCCGACCACCGTGACTTTGGCATAGGGCCGGGCTATCTTGGGCAGCTCGTTGACCGGCACACAGCGCACACCTTCATGCACGCGGTACTTGGGTGCGTGCGTGGCCGGCACTTCAGTGCGCGCGTGGGTGGCGTTGACGACCTTCTTGCGCACTTGAACGGGCTGCTGCTGACCACTGGTGAGTGAGGTGATGAGGTGGCTGCCGTCAGCGCCCAGGCTGTGCTCTGACATGGCCAGCCAGCGCACGCGGCCCGAGGGCAAAAAGCGCTGCTGCATGACGCTGTCAAAGTAGGCCAGCACTTCAGCGCCACTGGCCAGGCCGTAGAGGCCGGCGTTGTTGCCCACCGCATCCACCTGGCCCTGGCTGAGTTCACGCGAAGCCACGCCGTACGACTCAGAAGGCTGGTGTAGCTTGACAAAGGGGTAGGCGTGGTTCCAGTGGCCGCCGGGGCGGTGCTGGCGGTCAACCATCAGCACCGTGGCCTCGGGCTGCTCGGTCAGCAACGTGTCGACAAAAGCCATGGCGGTGGCGCCAGCGCCGATGACGAGATAGTCGGTTTCAAGCCTTGTTGTGTTCATGATTTCCCTGTGAATGCCAAGACGACTGCCAAGACAACGGCCAAGACAAAACCCTTCACGCCCAGACCACGCCTTGATCGGCGGCGTACCAGCCGTCCAACTGCGTTTGCACAGTGGCCTCGATGCGGCTGCGTTTGATTTTCATGGTCGGCGTGAGGCAACCGTTGTCCATGCTCCAAGCCTCACCCGCCACCACCAGCATCTGCAACTCTTCATGCCCCGCCAGGTTGGCGTTGACCTGTTCCAGCAAGGCTTGCAGCGTGGCCTGTACTTCGGCGCGCCAGGCGGCTTCAGTTTGGCGCGGGCGCAGGTGTTCGGCCAGTTGCACCAAGGCATAGGCCGCTGGTCGGCCCACGCCCGAGACCATGGACAGCTCGAGCATGGGGTGGGCGTTGAGGCGGTTTTCAATGGGCGACGGCGCCACGAACTTGCCCTTGGCCGTCTTGAAAAGCTCCTTCTTGCGCCCGGTGATTTTGAGTTCGCCCTGGGCGTTGTACTGACCCAGGTCACCGGTGCAAAAGAAGCCGTCTGCGGTGAAGCTTTGCGCCGTCAGCTCGGGCAATTTGTAGTAGCCCAGCAAGGCGCCGGGGCTCTTGACCAGCACTTCACCGTCGTTGGCCAGGCGCGCTTGCACGTCCAGGCGCGGGCGCCCGACATAACCTGAAGAGTGAGCGTCCACGGTGGCCAGGTGCGAGTAGGCAAAGTCTTCGGTCATGCCATAACCTTCCAGCAGGTTCAGGCCCAGGCGGCGGTACCACTGCAGCAGTTGCGGCGACACCGGGGCTGAGGCGCTGTAGGCGGTGAGCGCGGCGTCCAGGCCCAGGCCAGCCAGCACCTGCTTTTGCACGGCTGCTGCGGTGGCGGAGTTGTCCAGCAAGGCGTCCAGTTGCGGCTGCGGCAGCTTGGCCAGCACGGCTTGCTGAAATTTGAGCCACAGCCGTGGCACCGAGACAAAACCGGTGGGCCGCGCGTGTTTCAAGTCGTCCATGAAGCTGGCCAGGCTGTCGGCAAAGAAGATGCGGCTGTGGCCTTGCACGAGCAAGAAGCACATCACGGCCGCGCGTTCATAGGCATGCGCCAGCGGCAGGTAAGACAGGGCACGGCCCGCAAAGCCCACGCCGTGCTGCGCGTCACAGTCATCACTGAAACGCTGCGCTACCGCGCTGATGCTGCCAAAGGTCTGCATCACACCCTTGGGCTGGCCGGTGGAGCCTGAGGTGTAGAGGATCATGGCCAGGTCAGCGGCCGCGCGCTGGGGCCGGCCGGCCATGGGCGGCGTGCGCTGCACGATGCTGTCCCAGCTTTGGCCACGCTGCGCCGGCGACAAGGGCAAGGTGATGCAGGGCAGCGCATCTGTCAGTACATCAGGCAGCGCCGCTTGCTGCTGCGCCCAGCCGTCGAGCTTGCCGATGAACAGCAGGCTGGCTTCGCAATGCTCCAGCACATAGCGCACGTTGGCCGCAGTCTCGGTCGGGAAGATGGCCACTGTGGTGCAACCGGCCATCCAGATGGCCAATTCAGCCATCACGAAGTGGGCGCTGTTCTTGGCCAGCATGGCCACACGCGCGCCCACTGGCAGGCCCAGCGACTTGAGGTGCGTGGCCATGCGCCGCGCTTGGTCCAGGGTCTGCGCCCAGGTGAAGTCAATGCGCGTGCCGTCGCCTTGCGGCTGGGTCAGCAAGACTTGGTCGGCCAGCGCGGCTTCATGGCCATAGACGTGGTCCAGGATGAGGGCAGTCGGGTTCATCGCAATCAAACTCCTGATGGCCAGGGCCAGGGGCCGGCGCACCGACTGTAGACAAGCCAGCCTGAATTCGAACCCGCACTTTCCGCAATGGGCCAGTGACACATTCACATCGACTGGGCTATGGCAAGTGCGGATGCCTTGTGCACGGCTGACGTCCTACAGTGGCCGCCATCAACACAAGGCATTGCATGAACCAGACCACCAACATCAAGCGCCGCACCGCCTTGGCCTGCTCAGTGTGGGCTCTGCCCGGCTGGGCCCAAGCACAAGCACCTTGGCCGCGCCAATCCATCCGCTTTGTCGTGCCTTTTGCGCCCGGCGGCACGAGTGAAATCGTGGCCCGCACGGTGGCCAACGAGTTGAGCAAACAACTCGGCCAAACCGTCTACGTCGACAACAAAGGCGGCGGCGCCGGCCTGCCCGCCATGGTGGATGTGTCCAAGGCCGCGCCCGACGGCCACACCCTGATCCTGGGCCATGTGGGCAGCCTGGCGGTCAACCCAATCATCTTTCCCAACCAGCCCTTTGACGTGAACCGCGACTTCATGCCAGTGACGCTGCTGGCCAAGGTGCCCAACCTCTTTGTCATCCACCCCGACGTGCCGGCCAACAACTTCAAAGAGTTTGTGGCCTACGTGAAAAAGAACCCCGGCAAGCTGAACTACGGCAGCGCCGGCAACGCCAGCGCGGGCCACCTGGCGATGGAGTATTTGAAGCTGGTGACGGGCATGTTCATCACCCACATTCCCTACCGCGGCACCGGGCCGCAACTGACTGACTTGCTGGCCGGGCGCACGCAGGCTTCATCGGCAGGTTTGCCCGCGCTGCTGGCGCACATCAAGAGCGGCAAGCTCAAGGCCATTGCGGTGGGCACGCCGCAGCGCC
>JANNEX010000776.1:0-4476 GCA_031379155.1 Rubrivivax sp. | reverse complement strand
CCGCGCCGGGCCAGGCGAATTGCAGGCCTTGGATGTCCAGCACGACAGCCGTCAGCGCACCAGCACCACGCGCGACGCCGGCCGGCGCAGGGTGGCCTTGATCTGGCCTTTGGGCGTTTGCACTTGCAGCTCGATGCGACTCAGGCCCGCAAAGGCTTCGAACAGGCCCACTTCGATGGAGCCCGCCCGCGCGCCGTCTTTGCAGCGAAATTCGTAGTGGCCGTCCAGGTCGGCGTGGTCGCCGGCCTGCGCCGTGGTTTTGCCCAACTCCAGCGCGGCGGATTCGAGTTCAGCCTTGACCAGTGTGCAGCCTGCCGCCGCGTCGATGCGAAACAGCGTTTGCCCGTCGCGCAGCTTGGCCACGGCGGCGGCGACCTTGTCGCGTTCAGCGTCGGTGCGCGGTGCGCGCTCAAAGCCCAGCAGGTTGTCCAGCGGCGTTTGAAGTTCTATGCTGACGCGGCCCTTGTCCACCGCCACGTCCAGCTGCGCAACGCCGTGCTGGTGCGGCGGTGCCGCCTGCAGCGGCCCCGCAGCGATCAGCGCCGCCAGGCCAATCGTCCACCCATGAACACGTACTGCCATCTGCTCCCCAGCCGGCCCGCTGTTGCCGGCCCCGGCTGGGATTGTGCCGCGCGCGGCGCACTCAGGTCTTCGGCGAACGCTTCGCTGCGCCAGCAGGGGGGCAAGGGCGCGGGCAGATCGTGACGGCGGCGCTCTTCAGGGCGCAGCCAGGGTGGGCAGGGGGCGGTGTGCATGGCAGATGGGTGGTTAGGCGGTCGGGCGGTCGGTGTGGAGCACATACGCAGCGACTGTGCCCACTGGATGTGGCAGGCTTGTGAAAGCGCGCGCGCCGTAACATCACCCGCACACGCACACGCACCCGCACCCGCACCCGCCAAGCCCCCCCATGCCCGCATCCCTTGAAGGCCAACTCGTCGTCGCGATCTCGTCGCGCGCCCTGTTTGACTTTGAAGAAGAGAACCGCGTTTTTGAAGCCGGTGACGACCGCGCCTATATGCAGCTGCAACTGCAACGTGTGGAGCAGCCAGCGCGCCCCGGCGTCGCTTTTTCGCTGGTCAACAAGCTGCTGGCTTTCAATAGCGTTGGCCATGCGCGCGTCGAAGTGGTGATCTTGTCGCGCAACGACCCCGTCTCGGGCATGCGCGTCTTTCGCTCAGCGCAGCACTATGGCTTGACGGTGCAGCGTGGTGTTTTCACACGCGGCCAGCCGCCTTGGCGCTACCTGCGCCCGTTGGCCGCCAACCTCTTTCTCAGCACCAACGAAGCCGACGTGCGCGAAGCACTCAATGTGGGCGTGCCCGCCGCGCGGGTCTACCCAGAAAGCGCACGCGCCAGCGCCGCCCACCCGCATGAAGTGCGCATTGCCTTCGATGGCGACGCGGTGCTGTTTTCAGACGAAGCCGAGCGTGTCTTCCAAGCCCAGGGCCTGGACGCTTTTCAAAGCCACGAACGAGAGCGCGCCAGCACGCCGCTGGCCGCCGGGCCTTTCAAGCCGCTGCTGCATGCGCTGCAAAGCTTGCAGCACAGCCCCGTGCCGGGCATGAAGCTGCGCACCGCGCTGGTCACGGCGCGCAGTGCGCCGGCGCATGAGCGCGCCATACGCACGCTGATGCAATGGCAGATTGACGTGGATGAGGCCATGTTCCTGGGCGGCCTGGCCAAGGGCACGTTCTTGCGCGAATTTGAGCCCGACTTTTTCTTTGACGACCAGACCGGCCACATCGAAAACGCCGCGCCGCATGTGCCTGCCGGGCACGTGGCTTCGGGCGTCAGCAACGGCTGAAGCGTCAGCGCCTGAACAGCGAGAGCAGCCGGGCCCAGAGCGACTTGCGCACACGCTTGGCCAGCGGCGGCTCCAACGGCAAATCAAGATCGGCAGATTTGGGCGCGGCGGCCACTGCCACAGGCGGATCGGGCCGACTAAACCAGTCCAGCAACTCGGCCATGTCTTGCGGCCGCTGCTGCGGCCGCACCGCCAGACCGGCGTCAATGGCGGCCAAAAAGGCTTGTGAGTAGCGGCCCTTGCCAGCCACCCGCGCCGGGATCAAATCGTCACGCACGGCCCGCGCAATTGAGGCGTTAGGCACCCGGCCGATGGCGGCTGTGTAGAGCACGGCGCACACGGCATACACGTCGGTCCACGGGCCCTGCTGCAAGCCCGACTCGTTGTCGTACTGCTCCACCGGCGAATAGCCGCTCTTGAGCAAGGACGTGAGGTTTTGCGTCGCATCAGCCACGACACGGCGCGCCGCGCCAAAGTCCAGCAGCACCGGGCGCGGCGCTTGTTCCAGGTAGTTGCCAGCGCTGCGGTTGTAGAGCATGAGCACGTTGTCAGGCGCCACGTCGCGGTGCACGATGTTGTGTTCGTGCAGCACGGCCAGCGCCTGCATCAGCGGCTTGCCCAACAGGCGCAGCCACCTCTCGCTGGGCGGCGCGCCCAGGTCGCTCAGCCACTTCTTCAGCGTGATGCCGTCGTAGTAAGGCATGGCCATGTAGGCGGTGCCATTGGCGGGCCAGAAGCGATAGACCTTGACCAGCGAGCTGTTGTCAAAACTGCCCAGCAAACGCGCTTCGTTGATGAAGCTGTGCAAGCCCTTGTCGTAGGACTCTTTGAAGCGCGGCAGGCGTGGCACCACTTCACCGGTTGGCGCGCGCGCGGCAATCGTGCCGGGCAGGTATTCCTTGACGGCCACGCGACGGTCGAGCTTGGTGTCTTTGGCCAAGTAGACGATGCTGCTGCCGCCCACGCCCAGCACCTGCTCAAAGACAAACTCTTCCAGTGCGTAGCCACGCGGCAACTCGCTGCCCTTTTCGCGCCGGGGCATGAGCAGGGTGCGCTGCTCGGCACGTTCGCGGGAGTTGTCGCTGGGGTCGCTCATGGCTGACTCAGTGTCGGTTGCGGCTCAGGGCTGTTTGAAGTCACCACCCCAGGCCATGACCAGGCGCTGCGGGTTGATGTGCTTGCGCCAGGCGGCATTCACTTGCTCCAGCGTGAGCGCGGCGATGGCTTCGTCAGAGGCTTTCGAAAAGGCGAAGGTGCGCCCCAGATAGAGGTTACGCACCCATTGTCCGGCCACGGCCGCATCTTGTGCGCGGCTCAGCCGGCGCAGGTTGAGCAAGCCCTTGCGGCCTTGCTCAAACTCCTGCTCGCTGAAGCCATCCTTGAGCGAACGCTCCAGTTCTTGCTGCAAGGCCGCTTCCACCTTCGCCAGGTTTTGCGGCGCAAAGATGGCACTCACCTGCCACGAGGTGTTTTCTTCGATGGAACTCCAGCCGAAGCTGGAGTGAACGTCGTAACTCAGGCCATCTTTTTCGCGGATGCGTGTCATCAACCGCGACCCATTGGCGCCGCCAAACAGGTAGTTGGCCAGCGACAGCGCGGCAAAGTCGCCGTGACGGTCAGAGATGGGCAGTGAAAATTGCCCCTGAAGATTGGCGTTAGCCTTGTCGGGTGTGACTTCGACAAAACGTTTGGCCGCCACCGCCACCAGGGGCTGCGGCAGGCGCTTGAAAGGCAGCGCACCAGCGGCCGGCGCGCGCCAGGCGCCAAAGGCTGCGGCCAGGGCCTGGTTCACGGCGGCCACGTCCAGGTCGCCGACGGCAGCAAATTCACCGCTGGCGGCGCTATAAAAACGCCGCGCGAAAGCCAACACTTTCTCGCGCGTGACGGCCCTGATGTCTTGCTCCATTTCATCAAAGCTGGGCGCGTGGCGCAGGTCACCACGTGGGTAAGGATTGCCGTGGCGCGCCAGCACATTGCCCACCAGCGCGCCGGGGTCCTTGCGCTGGCTCTCAATGCTGGTCAGCCACTGCTGGCGCGCTTCGTCCAGCGGCTCGGCCGCAAAGGCAGGTTCGCGCAGCAAGCGGCCTACCAGCTCTATCACGGCAGGCAAACGTTCACGCTTGGTGGTGATGGTGACCGTCAGGTTTTGTTCGTCGGCACCAAAACCCACCGATGCCTGGAGCTGGTCAAAACGGTCGGCAATCTGCTGGCGCGTTAGGCCAGCGCCGCCTTTGTCGATGAGGCCGGCGGCAATCGAGCCCACCGTCTCTTGGCCAAACAGGCTCTTTTCGTCGCCGTAGCGCAGCGACAAACGGGCCTGCACGGCGCGGCCTCGTGTGCCCTTGGGCAGCAGCGCCACCTTCAGGCCCGAGGCCAATTGGCTACGCTGCGTGCGGGCGTCCAGCGCCACGGGGGTGGGGTCGAAGGCTTCGGTGACGGCCGCAGCAGCGTCACCCTGATAACCCTTGATTTGAGCGGCCACATCCACCCGGCTGCCTTGTGGCGCACGGTCGGGTTTGACGGTGGGTTGGTAGATGCCCACGCTGCGGTTGTCGGGCTTGATCCATTCCAGCCCGACCCGGTTCACGTCGGCCAGCTTGACGGCGCGCACGCGGTCGCGCATCAAGAAGTACAAGCGCCAGTCGCCCTGCGCGATGGCCTCGGACAGCGCC
>JANNEX010000771.1:0-2464 GCA_031379155.1 Rubrivivax sp. | reverse complement strand
CTGTTCCCGGCCATCATGGTGTTTTGCGCCATCGGCTTGTACACGCTGAACAACAGCTCGTTTGACGTCTACGCGGGTGCCTTGTTCGCGGTAGTGGGCTACGCCTTCTACAAGCTGGGTTGTGAGCCCGCGCCGCTGCTGCTGGGCTTCATCCTGGGGCCCATGATGGAAGAGAACTTGCGACGCGCCTTGCTGCTGTCGCGCGGTGACTGGATGACCTTCATGACCCGCCCGCTGTCGGCCGGCCTGCTGGTCGCTGCCTTCTTGATGATCGTGGTCGTGATGCTGCCGTCGATCAAGAAAAAACGCGAGGTCGCTTTCCAAGATGCTGATTAGCCCACCCCCGGAGCGCCTGCGGCGCTGCCCCCTCAAGGGGGCGACGCCTGTGGCCCGGCGGAGCCGGCTCCACGGCGTCACTTGATGAGTCGCAAGGGCCCTTTCGGGGCCCTTGCTCTTTTGCAGTAGCCTTGGTCGAATGCCCACGCCCACCGCCCTTGCGCCGCTGAAAGAGCCTGTCTTTCGCGGCCTGTGGCTGGCCTGGCTGGCCGCCAACATGACGATGTGGATGAACGACGTGGCCGCCGCATGGCTGATGACCTCGCTGTCCACCAGCCCGGTGATGGTGGCGCTGGTGCAAACGGCGTCCACGCTGCCGGTGTTTTTGCTGGGTCTGCCCAGCGGCGCGCTGGCTGACATCCTGGACCGGCGGCGCTACTTTGCGGCCACGCAACTGTGGGTCAGTGTGAATGCGCTGGTGCTGGCTGGCATGTCGCTGTCGGGCCACCTCACGGCGCAGTGGCTGCTGCTGCTGACCTTCAGCAACGGCATTGGCCTGGCCATGCGCTGGCCGGTGTTTGCGGCCATCGTGCCGCAGATCGTCACGCGTGCGCAAATGCCCGCCGCGCTGGCCCTCAATGGCATTGCCATGAACCTGTCGCGGGTCATCGGCCCGGTGTTGGCTGGCGGCTTGTTGGCGGCCTTCAGCCCGGCTTTGGTATTTGTGCTGAACACGCTCTTGGCCGCAGCGGCCTTTGTGCTGATCTTGCGCTGGAAGAACGTGCCGCGCACCAGCGCGCTGCCGGGTGAACGTTTTGTCGGCGCCATGCGCGTGGGCTTGAACTACGCCATGCAAAGCCCGCGCCTCAAGGTCATCTTGCTGCGCATCTTTTTGTTCTTTTTGCAAAGCACGGCGCTGGTGGCTTTGTTGCCGCTGGTGGCGCGCACGCTGCACGGTGGCGGTGCCGGCACCTTCACGGTGATGATGTCTTGCGTGGGTGCCGGCGCCATCGTCGCGGCGCTGTATTTCCCGCGCTGGCGCCAGCGCTTCAACCGCGACCAGTTTGTGCGCGGTGGCACGCTCGTCCATGCCGCGCTGTCGTGCCTGATCGTGGCCGTGCCAGAGATTTGGATTGCCCTGCCGGCCATGGTCATCATCGGCATGGCCTGGATTTCCGTGGCCAATTCACTGACCATCGCGGCGCAAGTGGCCATGCCCGACTGGGTGCGCGCGCGTGGCATGTCCATCTACCAGATGGCGCTGATGGGTGGTGCGGCGGCAGGCTCTTTGCTGTGGGGGCAGGTGGCCACATGGGTGGGTGTGAGGGAGGCTGTCATCGCTGCCGCTGTCTTTGGTCTGAGCGTGCTGCTGCTCACGCGCAAGCTCTCGGTCGAAGGCGGCGCCGACATCGACTTCACGCCCCAGACCACACGCGGCGCGCCCGACCCGGCAGCCGAGGTGGGCGCCGAAGAAGGCCCGGTGATGGTGACGGTGGAATACCAGATCGATCCCGCGCAGGCCCAAGCCTTTGCCGACATCATGCAGCGCACGCGCCGTGCCCGCCTGCGCCAAGGTGCGCTCAGCTGGGGCCTGTTTCGCGACGTGGCCGTGCCGGGACGCTACGTCGAATACTTCGTCGACGAAAACTGGTTGGAGCACCAGCGCCGGCTTGAGCGCTTCACGGCTTTTGACGCTGAGCTGCGTGACCAGCGCTTGGCCTTTCACACAGGCGCCGAGCCACCGCTGCTCAAGCGTTACGTGGCCGACAGTCTGGTGGCGCCACCGGGCTTGTAGTCAGGTCTGTATTGACCGGCAGGCACGGGTGCAAGCGGCACAATCAGCGGCAAATTCCTTCGAGCACCAGCCCCATGAAACAGCCGCATTCTTTCGACTGGACCACCGGCTACGCCAGCCAGCGCAGCCCCGTGTTTGCCCGCAACGTCGTGTCGACTTCGCACCCTTTGGCCGCGCAGGCCGGCCTGCGCATGTTGCAAGCCGGTGGCAATGCGGTGGACGCCGCCATCGCCACGGCCGCAGTCATGACCGTGGTGGAGCCGTGCAGCAACGGCCTGGGCAGCGACTCTTTTTGCATCCTGTGGGACGGCCAGCAATTGCATGGCCTGAACGCCAGCGGCACGGCGCCACTTGCTTGGACGCCAGACTACTTTCGCGCCAAGTACGGCGCTG
>JANNEX010000731.1:0-1772 GCA_031379155.1 Rubrivivax sp. | reverse complement strand
CAACGGCCACATCACGCTGGCCCAGCCCTACTTGGCGGCCAACTTCGATTTGCCGCTGGGCTTCAAGGTGCAGGGCCTGATCAGCCAACGCTGGCGCGACGGCAAGATCGACATCCCCGGCATCTGGTACGAAAAGAACGTCGCGCTGACGCATGAAGACTACGGCAGCGTGCGCATCGGCGCCTTTCCGACGCGCGCCTGGAGCTTTGCTGACTACCCCTTTGCTGGCGACTTTGGCGGCGGTGACACCTGGGCTTCCACAGGTGCGGGCTACGGCCTGAACACCAAAGCCATCCGCTACACCGCGCGCGGCTTGGACGTCTTTGACGGCGACCTCGTGCTCGAAATTACCTACGACCAGGGCGATACCAAGTTCAAGAAGAACAAGCCGCAATTCCTGGAGTTCTGGGCGCGCTACTACCGCGGTGACCTGAAGCTCGACGCGATGTATCAAGACACACGCAACGGCCCACCCGTGGCCTGGGGCCACGCGCCTTTCACGGGCGTGTTTTACGACGCCAAGTACGACAGCAAAATCGGCAGCTCGGGCCAAAGCATTGCCATGCTGATGGCGCGCTATCCCATCAATTCCAACTTCGAAGTCGGCGCCGGTGTGCGCCACAACCGCTGGAGCGGCGCCTACGCCGTGTGCATCGACTTTGTCGATGGCCAGTGCCGCTACAACAACTTCTTCAATGCAGACTTCTTTGGCAAAGACGCCAATGGTGTGGGCAGCCCAGGCTACGAAGTCACGTCCAACGACTTCACGGCCGGTGTGCGCTACGTCAACGGCCGCTGGAGCGCCAGCACCGGCTTGGTCTACCTGAGCAAGGCGCGCACCGACAACCCCAGTGAGCGCGGGCAGAGCAACTCGCTGCTGCGCGGGTCTTTGGGCGGCGGCTATGACTTTGGCAACGGACTGGTGGTGTCGGTGGGCATCAGCGCCTCGGCCTACGGGCAACAGCCGCAGACCTGGGGCTGCAACATCCAAAAAGACCGCCCCGCCGGCAGCTGCACGCTGGCGCCACGTTCGGCGCCCGACAACAACGTGGGCGGCGGCGATGCGCGGGTCAGCCGCTACAGCAACGGGATTTCGGGTGGCCTGACCTACTCGTTCTGAGGTAGACAACATGACAACAGCTCAAACACTGCGCGCCTCTTTGCGCGCACTTTCACGCGCCCATTCCCGCGTGACTTCATCCGCCTGGTTGGCGGCCCTGGTTCTGGGTGTGGCCGGTGTGCTGGTGGCCTGCGGCGGCGGTGGCAGCGTGCCTGCCACGCAGCCGGGTGGCATACGTCCGTTGAGTGCGGACTTCAGTAGCCGCAAGGCCGTCAACTACTCGCCCTACCGCAGCAACAACCGCGACACCGAAGTCGTCACGCGAGAGAACGTGCTGCAAGACCTGGGGCTGCTGGCCCAGGGCGGTTTCACGCTGGTCCGCACCTTTGACAGTTCGAATGAATTCGCCCTGCTGATGCTGCAAATCATCAAGGCCAACCAGATCAACATGAAGGTGCAGCTGGGCATCTACATTGCGCCTACCAATGGCAGCGGCGCGACTCTGGCCAGTGCTCTGGCTTACAACAATGCCGAGGTCGCGCGTGGCATCAAGCTGGCCAACGATTTCAAGGACATCGTGATCGCGGTCAGTGTCGGCAATGAATCCATCGCCTTTGGCAACAACACGCCCGAGGTCATGGCCGGCTACCTGTCCACGGTGCGCTCGGGCGTGACCCAACCACTGACCACCAACGATGTCTGGGACGCCTAT